>JAZNOL010000019.1:0-26780 GCA_045580815.1 Clostridia bacterium
AGAATTCGGCAAGGAATAATTCCTTGCCGAATTTGGTTTACATAATATTCAATTATGTAGAGTTTTATTTTGCAAACTGCTCAAGCTGTTTGATAAAATCATCGCAATCGTCGCTGTGGATTTCAACTTTAATTGGTTTGCTTAAATCAAGACTGAAAATACCCATGATTGATTTTGCATCAACAACGTATCTGCCTGAAACAAGGTCTACGTCGAAATCGTAAACAGTAACAATATTAACAAAATTTTTAACTGCATCAATTGAATTGAGAATAATTTCCATTGTTTTCATAATAAAACATCTCCTAACAAAAATTTATACATATAGTATGTATCTTCCATTATTATATTATACATTTTGGCAATTGTCAATATTTTTGCTCAAAAATTTACTTTAATTTAACATTTAAGGATTGATAAAAATGAAAAGAGCGGCATTTTATACTCTCGGTTGCAAGGTAAACCAGTACGAAACCGAGCAGATGCTTGAACATTTTATGAAAAACGGATACGAAATATGCGATTTTGAAGACATTGCTGATGTTTATGTTATAAACACATGCAGTGTTACATCTGTTGCGGATAAAAAATCTCGCCAGACTATAAACCGTGCCGCACGCAGAAACGAAAACGCCATTGTTGTTGTGACAGGGTGTTTTGCTCAGACAAATCCGCAGGCGGCAGAAAAAATTCCCGGTGTTGATATTGTTATCGGTAACAGCGAAAAGGTGAAAATCTGCGAAATTATTGACAAATTCAGCGGCGAAAAAATCTCTGATGTGTCGGATATTATGATGCAGAAAGAGTTTATTGAAGATAAAATAGATGGCAACAGCGGCAAAACACGTGCGTTTATGAAAATTCAGGACGGATGTGATAACTACTGCTCTTATTGCATAATTCCCTATGCCAGAGGTCACAGACGAAGCCGCAGTCTTGAAAATATACGCATTGAAGCCGAAAAACTGGCAAATCAGGGTTACAGCGAAATTGTACTGACAGGTATTCACCTGACATCCTACGGTATGGAAACAGGCGGCGACATGGACATTACCGATGTTCTTGAAGCTTTGCATGAAACAGGCGGAATCGAGCGAATCAGACTTGGTTCTCTTGAGCTTAACAGTGCACTTTATAAGGTTGTGGAAAAGAGCGGAAATTTTCCGAAGCTTTGTCCTCAGTTTCATATATCCCTGCAAAGTGGGAGCGAAACCGTGCTTAAACGCATGAACCGCCGCTATACTCCGCAGGAATACTACGATGCCGTAAATTTAATTTATAATACATTTGAAAACGCCGCAGTCACCACCGATATTATTGTGGGATTTCCCGGTGAAACAGAAGAAGAATTTAACGAAACCGTTAATTTTGTGAAATCTGTGGGATTTGCGAAAATTCACGTTTTCCCATATTCTCCCAGAGAAGGCACACCTGCGGCAAAAATGGAAAATCAGGTTGACGAAGCAACAAAAAAACAGCGTGCAAAACAGTTGCAGGCAGTAGCGGACGAGGTGCAGAAACAGTATTTTGAAAAATGCATGGGCAAAACCTTTTCACTTCTTGCCGAGTTGCAGCTTGAAAACGGAATGTACAGCGGTCATCTTGAAAATTATATGCAGGCACAGGTGTATTCAAACGAGGATATACGCAAAAAAATTGTTGAAATAAAGGTTACAAATTACAACGGAGAAAAACTGTTCGGAACGGTTGTTAGATAATCTTAAGGAGAATACCATGAACAAAAAAATAAGAGGAACACTTTTTATAATTTTCGGTTGCATAAGCTGGGGGTTCTCCGGTGCGTGCGGTCAGTTCCTTTTTGACGAAAAAGATTTCAGTCCCTTGCTTCTTACGGCAATCCGAATGATATTTGCAGGGCTGATGCTTATTTCCATATGCTTTTTTAAAGAAAAAGACAAACTTAAACAAATCGTAAAAGAACCGAAAGACATTTTAAGAATAACCATGTTTGGGCTTGCCGGGGTGGCGTTTTCGCAGGTTTCGTATCTGCTTTCAATCAAATACACAAACGCCGGAATAGCCACGGCTCTGCAATGTACAAGCCCGGTTATGATAATGCTGTATGTTTGTCTGGTATCAAAAAAACTGCCGAAAATCAGTGAAGCAATATCAGTTGTAGCTGCCGTTGTCGGTGCTTTTGCAATCTCCACAGGATTGCAGTTTGATGGCATGTCTATACATCCGTTAGGTCTTTTCTGGGGCATAATGTGCGGAGTATCAATGCTTATTTATACTGTTATGCCGCAAAAAATGCTTGCTAAATGGGGTAGTATGCTCGTAAGTGGTTTCGGAATGCTTTGCGGCGGAATTGTTTATTCAATTCTTATACAGGCGTGGTCCATACCGGCACAATACGATTTATCGACAGTTGCGGCTGTTGCTTCAATGGTTGTATTCGGTACGGTTATTGCATATACGGCGTATCTGCAGGGCGTTAATGACGTTGGACCTTTAGCGGCAAGTGTTCTTGGAAGTGCAGAGCCGGTGGCGGCAACGGTTTTTGCGGCTATATGGCTTGGAACAAGTTTTAACTTCGGTGAAATTGCCGGACTTATACTTATAATTTCAACAGTATTTATTCTTGCCTGGGGAGACCGTGAAAAATGAACAGTCAGTTTATAAACCATCCTTTTCCGCCGCTTTATGATAAAAACTCAAAAATACTTATTTTAGGCAGTTTTCCGTCGGTAAAATCCCGTGAAGAAAAGTTTTTCTACGGTCATGTGCAAAATCGGTTCTGGAAAGTTACGGCGGCAGTTTTTGGTTGCAATGTGCCTGTTACAACCAAAGAGAAAAAACAGTTTCTTTATTCAAACGGTATTGCTCTGTGGGACGTGATTGCCTCTTGTGAAATTGAGGGCAGCAGCGACAGTTCAATAAAGAATGCTGTAGCAAACGACCTTTCGCCGATTTTTGAAACCGCAAATATAAAACAGGTTTTTGTAAACGGAAAGACCGCCGAAAAATATTATAATCTTTACACAAAAGAAAAAGTCGGGATGGCGGCAATATGTCTGCCGTCAACATCGCCTGCCAATGCAGTGTGGACAATGGAAAAACTGGTTGAGGCGTGGAGCATTATAAAAACCGCAATTTTGGACACAAAAAACCGCAATTTAAAATCTTGAAAAAAGTCTGTTTGTTTGTTATAATAAAATTGTATTATAATAAACAAGGAGGCTTTTCTTTATGAAAGTTGCAGTAATAGGTTGCGGAAAAATCGCAAACAGTGCACATATACCTTCGTATATGGCAAACAGCGAAACAGAAATAAAATATTTTTGTGATATTATTCCCGAAAGAGCACAGGAAGCAGTTGAAAAATACGGTTGCGGCATAGCCGTTACAGATTACCGTGAAGTGCTTGCAGACAGCGAGATTGAGGCAGTTTCAATCTGTACACACACCAATTTCCACGAGGAAATTTCAGTTGCGGCCTTAAAAGCGGGCAAACACGTGCTTTGCGAAAAACCTGCCGGCAGAAATATTGAAGAAGTGCGCCGAATGCAGGAGGCACAGAAAAAATACGGCAAAGTGCTTAACATCGGCGTTGTAAACCGTTTTAACACTAATGTTAATAAAATGAAAGAGGTTATTGATTCCGGTGCACTTGGTGAAATTTATCACGTTTATGTAAGCTTCCGTTCTTACCGCGGCATTCCCGGTCTTGGCGGCGATTTTACCACAAAAAATGTGTCCGGCGGCGGTGTGCTTATTGACTGGGGTGTGCATTTCCTTGATATAGTTATGTATTGCTGCGGTGACCCGAAAGCACTCACCGTAAGCAGTGAAACCTTTGAAAAACTCGGCAAAAACATTGAAGATTACAAATTTATCGATATGTGGGCAGGACCTCCGAAAAAAGACGGCATTTGCAACGTTGAAGAAAGTGTCACCGGTGTTGTGCGTACAGAAGGACCGGTTATCACCTTCCATGGTGCATGGGCACAGAATATCAATCACCGTGAAATGTACATAGATTTTATGGGCACAAAAGGCGGAATCCGTCTTAATTACGGTGCTGAGTTTACTCTTTATTCAACAGACGGCGATGCACTTACAGAAACAAGCTATCAGCTTAAAGGGGTTAACATGTATCAGGCAGAAATTGATGCATTTGTTGATTGCATCAAAACAGGCAAGGTGCTTCCTTCAAATGTTGACCGCAACGCAATTACTGCCGAAATGATGGATGCAATCTATAAATCAGCAGAATTACATAAAGAAGTAGTTGTAGGTGAGTGATATGCTGAAAATAGGATTTATTGATTATTATCTTGACGAGTGGCACGCAAATAATTATCCCGAATTTTTTAAGAATGCCGCAGGCGACGATGTTAAAGTATGTTATGCATACGGTGAGATTGATGCTCCCGGTAAAATGACAAACAAAGAGTGGGCAGAAAAATACGGCGTAGAGCTTCTTGATTCAATTGAAGAGGTTGTTGAAAAAAGTGACTGTCTTGTGGTGCTGGCACCGGATAATCCTGAAACTCACGTGCGCCTTACAAAACTTCCGCTTATGTCAAAAAAACCGGTTTATGTTGATAAAACCTTTGCAAACAGCAAGGAAGAAGCACTTGCAATTTTCAGGGTTGCCGAAGAATCGGGCACGCCTTGTTATTCCAGCTCAGCTCTGTATTTTTCCGATGAAATTGCAGAGGTTGACACAGCTGATATTGCACGTATAGACAGCATCGGCGGCGGTATTCCGGATAATTACAGCATTCATCAGATTGAGCAGATAATCAAACTTATGGGCACGGATTTTAAACGTGTTATGTGCTTTGACGACAGCGAATATCCCATGTTTGCAATTGAGTTTTCAGACGGAAGAATTGCCCACATGAGCCATTTCTGGGGTGCAGGCTTCGGTATGACTGTGGGATATAAAAGCGGTGCAAACAAAAAATTTGATGTGACAAGCGACTTTTTCGCAAACTGTATAAAAAGCATGACAGAGTTTTTCAAAACAGGCGTTATTCCGGTAAGTCATGAGCAGACTGTTGCGGTTATATACCTGCGTGAGCTGTGTATAAAAGCAGCAAAAACTCCGCTTAAATGGATTGAAGCATAATAAAAAAAGGACAACTTCCAAAAAAAGGAGTTGTCCTTTTTAATTTAATAGGAAAGTGCTGTGTTAAGCACCGTATCCATACTGTCCGCAGGGACAAAGGTAATTTTTTCACGCACAACCTCTGGCAGTTTATTTAAATCTTTTTCATTTTTTGACGGTATAATAATTGTATCAACACCATATCGAAACGCTGCCATTGATTTTTCTTTAAGTCCGCCAATTGGTAGAACCCTGCCGCGGATAGTGATTTCACCGGTCATTGCAACACTGCGTTTTACAGGTTTGTTTGTCAGCGCCGAAACCATTGCCGTTGCCATTGTTATGCCGGCAGAGGGGCCGTCCTTGGGTGTTGCACCCTCAGGAACATGAACATGAATATCCTTTGTTTTATAGAAATCCGGCTGAATTTCAAGTTCGTTTGTTTTTGAACGGATATAACTTACTGCCGCCATTGCCGATTCTTTCATTACATCGCCAAGCTGACCGGTAAGCTCAATTTTTCCGGTGCCGTCCATAACGTTGACCTCAACTTTTAATGTGTCGCCGCCGGCGGCTGTCCAGGCAAGCCCGGTCACAACGCCGATTTCATCAGTATCTGAAATGATTTCTGTATCAAAAACAGGCTTGTCCAGAAATTCGGCAAGATTTTTTGCTGTTATGCTTACGCCGGAAACATCTTCTTCAACAATCTTTTTAGCAGTTTTTCTGCAAAGTTCGGCAATTTTGCGTTCAAGACTACGCACGCCGGATTCTCTTGTGTATCCGTCAATAATTGCACTTACGGCAGATTTGCCGATTTTTATCTGTCCTTTTGAAAGTCCTGCTTTTTTAACCTGCTTTGGAACAAGATATTTTTGTGCAATATTTATTTTTTCTTCACTTGTATATCCCGAAAGCTCTATTATTTCCATACGGTCAAAAAGCGGACGAGGAACAGTATCAAGGGTATTTGCTGTCATGATAAACATAACATTCGACAAATCATACGGCAGTTCAAGATAATGGTCACGGAAAGCATTGTTCTGTGCCGTATCAAGAACTTCAAGAAGTGCCGCTGTGGGGTCGCCTTTAAGGTCAGCCCCCATTTTGTCAATTTCGTCAAGCAGAATAAGCGGATTGTCGGTTTTTGCATCGTGAACAGCCGTCATAATACGCCCCGGCATAGAGCCGATATAAGTTTTTCTGTGACCTCGTATATCAGCCTCGTCACGTGTTCCGCCAAGGGAAATACGCATGTATTCCCTACCCAGCGCACTTGCAACAGACTTTGCAATTGAGGTTTTACCCACACCGGGAGGTCCCACAAGACAAAGCACACTGCCTTGTGGATTTTTTGAAAGCTTCATAACAGCAAGATGCTCCAAAATGCGTGTTTTTACATCCTCAAGGCCGTAATGGTCACGGTTTAAAATGTCTGAAGCACTTTTGATATTCAGGTTTTCGTCTGATTTTTTGCCCCAGGGAAGCGAAAGTGCAAAATCAAGATATGTTCTTGAAACATTGCTTTCTGCCGAAGATGAAGGCATTTTTTCAAGTTTTGAGATTTCTTTTTTCAGTTTGGTTTTTATTTCATCACTGCATTGCAGGTTTTCTGCTTTTTCCTTATATTCGTTAATTTCGCTGTCAAGGTCGTCGCCAAGCTCTGCCTGAATGGTGCGAATCTGCTCCTGCAGGTAATATTCTCTCTGTCGTTTATCAAGATTTTTGCGTACTTTGCGTTCTATTGCCCTGTCAATTTCAAGAAATTTAAGTGCATCCGCAACAGCATTTGCAAACAGCTCAAGACGCTGCATAAAATCAAGACATTCAAGAATGCTCTGTTTTATCGGCACAGGCATTTTCACGTTTGCCGTCATAAGGTCAAGCATCTGTGAAACGTTTGATGTGTGCATTATTCCTAAAATACCCTCCGCATCGGCATTATCTGCTTCGGTTATGTATTTTACAAAAAGACGGCGTGCCTGTTCAACAAGGGGTGTTGCCTCCGGAGGCTGAACGGGAGCATCGTTGTATTCTGCAATATCAGCAAAAAAAGTGCCGTTTTCTTCATAAATGTCTGTTTTACAACAACGGCATATGCCTTCAATAAGCACTTTTTTTGATTCCGCAGTAACAGCAGTTTTTATTTTTACAAGAACGCCGGTGTCAAAAATGCGTTTTGCGGGTGATTCGCTGCCGGATGACGGATTTTCAGCAAACACGGTCATAAGTCCGCTGTCGCCGTCAGCAAAAAGTGCGGCTTTTTTGCAGAAATCACGTGTAATATCAAGCTGAAACATCATAAACGGAAGCATAACCGTTTCCGTAAGAGATGCCACAGGTATATGTTTTAAAACGTTTTTCAACTTTATCTATTCCTTTCCGAGTTATAAATACATTATACAACATTTTTTGTGCATTTGCAATAGAATTTTTTTGCTTTTTGTGTAAATGTAAACAAAAAGTAATATGACGGTTATTGTAACGTCACAAAAATGTGTTAAAATATATGTAAGAAGGTTTACGGTGATAGAAATGAAAAAAATTATTGTTTTGATTTTTGCGGCGTTTTTAATGTTGCAAACTGTATTTGCCGGTGAGTTTTATGCAGACGAATATCCGACAATACCCGAATACATAAAAAATCATGCAGAAGAGATTCTCGGTGTTGACAATACCGGGGCTAGTTTTCTGTATGAAAAAATTGCCGTAAATGATAACGTTGTCACATGGATGGTCGGCTGGTTCTGGGACGATTATAAAATTGTTGCCGGCATAACCAACAACCGTGATATTATTTATTACAACAAAGCAGTTTTGGGCGAAACATTTGCAGAGTCGGACGTTAGCGGTATTTCAACTCAGCAGGCATACGAAACGGCATTGGAATTTATTACTAAAATAAATCCTGGCAAAGATATACGTTTTGTAAACTCAAAAGCATATACATACAAATTTGCGGAATATAAAAACGGTATACGTATTTTTGGGCATGATGCATCGGTTGTAGTGGATAAATCAAGCGGCGATGTTTATTATTATAACGGATTCGGTAAGTATGAGTGTGATTTTGAAACGGTAAAAACACTTATTTCAAAAGAACACGCATTTGATGTTTATTTTGATAAAATAGGCATGGAGGCTGTATATCTTGTACGCCGGGACAACAGCGACAGGTGGCAGTCGGTCAGACCTGTTTATATTTTAAACCGTCCGGAAAATCTTGCTATAGATGCACAAAAGCCTGTTATGAGAGAGTTCTTGATGCATGATTATAACTATTATTACAGCGACGATTATGTTAATTCGTTTTATGCGTCGGACAACTGTATTGATTTTGATACAGGCATATTTGTAAAATCAGAAGATATTGCAGAAGACAAAGCCGTTTCTGAAAAACTGCGCAATCTGTTTTATTCTTTGCGTAACGGATATGTGCTCGATTATTCTTCGGGAACATATGTCTTTTATGATGATATAAACGGAAAAAATGAAATTCCATGTATTGCGGTTGACATCTATCCGCAAAAAAATCTGGTGTATGGAGAAAAACTGAAAACCCTTTATGAAACAGGTGATTTTCTTTCGCTGGCGGATTATTCAACAAGTCTTGAGTATATATACGCAAAAGCGTATGTGTCAAGCAACGGCAGACTTTTAGGATTTGACAGCGTGATTTCAGACAACTACAATCCGCTATATAGTAAGGAGGATAAAAATCTGTCGGGGATTCCGCAGAGGGTTGAAGAATTTGTGGACAGAGCTTTCGGCAAAAATGAGGATTTGAGGCTCTGGGATTCGTATAAAGAAAATGAATACCGTATAAGCTATACCTTTGCCAGATATAAAAACGGTCTGCGTGTAATAGGCGAGGGAGTGACGGTGACTTACAATGCAGCACGTGGCGATATTTCAAAATGTAAGGTAAATTTAAGCACAAGGCAGTTCCCGACGGTTGATGGCATAAAAACAAGCAAAGAAATGAAACAGTTTGTAAAAAACGAGGTTGATCTTAATATTGCTTATGTGGATTTTGGCGATGCAAAGAAAATTCCTGTTTATCAGTTTGATGAAAAACAGGCGTGTTTTGATCCGTTTACCGGAAACCGCACAGACCTGCTTGATTTAGGTAACGTTAAAAAGACCTTTATATGTAATGTAGGAAATCCCGTATATAACATAAATGGACATAATGTGCCTGCATCTGCACCTATCTACAAAAACGGAAGTTTCTATCTGCCGGCAGAGCTGTTTGCAGGCGAACTCGGGTTTAAAACATACAGAAGTGAGAAAACGTTGAAATTTGTATCGGGAAGCGATACAATTGTGGTGGATACTGTAAGCGGAATAAGTACTGTCAATGGAAAAATCGTGACCGTTGAAACAAGGTTTGAATATAATGATGATGAGCTGTATGTTCCGCTGACGTTTATGACAAGAATTTTCGGTCTTCAGTCATGGTGGGACGAAGATGACGGTAAAATAATAATTGATGCCGGTTAACCTATGCGGAGGTAACTGAGCTTACTGTAATAAAGATTGCGGCGGCAACAATGTCGCCACATACGGGAGCCTGATTAAAAAGGCTCCCATACCTTTATAAAAAGAGGTGACAGCATTGTGATTTCAATTGAAGAAACAATAATTGTTGAAGGCAGATACGATAAAATCCGGCTTGCGTCCGTAACAGATGCACCGGTCATTTCAACCGATGGTTTCAATATATTTAAAAATGAGTCAAAACAGAAAATGATACGCAAGGTTGCTGAAAAAAACGGTATAATAATATTAACAGACTCAGACCGTGCCGGATTTCTTATCCGTAATTTTATCTGCTCGTTTGTTGACGGAAAATATATAAAGCATGCTTACATCCCACAAATAGACGGCAAAGAAAAACGCAAGGAGGAAAAATCAAAAGACGGCTTTTTAGGAGTTGAAGGCGTTGACAGCGAAACGCTTGAAAAGGCAATACAGCAGGCAGCACCAACAAAAACACAAAACATTAAAAACGGAATAACAAAAACCGATTTGTATTTTTTAGGCTTAAGCGGACATACTGACAGTAAGACTAAACGTGAAAAACTGCTGAAAAAACTTGACCTGCCCATCGGAATGTCATCAAATGCAATGGTAGCTGTTCTTAATGTTCTCTTTACAAAAGAAGAAATAGAGCATATAATTACGCAAGTTTTTTAAAATAATTGCACAATTTCGGGTAATGTGAAAAAATTAACAAAACAAAAGCAGAAAACGTTAAAAAATCACTTGCAAAATTTTACATTTTATTATATAATATATAGTGCTGTAATTTGAAAACAATTAATATTAAATATTGAGAGGGAGAGTTACATTGGATAACATTAAAAAAATAGCTATTATGACAGGCGGCGGAGACTGCCCCGGACTTAATGCGGTTGTTCGTGCCGCAACAATAACAGCAATCAATAAATACGGTCTTGAAGTTGTAGGTATCAAAAACGGCTACCGCGGTATGTATCTTGGTGAAAGCCAGATGATTAACCTCACCTGCGACAATGTTTCAGAGATAATTGACAAAGGCGGCACAATTCTTTACAATTCAAACAAAGACAACCTTTTCAAATATCCCAGAAGAAACAAAGACGGTCTTGTTCGCGACGAAAACGGAAACATCGTTTATGATGACCTTTCCGATATTGCCGTAGAAAACCTTAAAAAGAACGGCATTGATGCTCTTGTTATCGTTGGCGGTGACGGCACACTCACATCAGGCAGAGACTATTCTCTCAAAGGTGTTAAAGTTATCGGCGTGCCGAAAACAATCGACAACGACCTTAACGCAACAGATGTAACCTTCGGTTTTGACACAGCTGTAAGCAGATGTGTTGAAGCGGTTGACAGAATCAAAACAACAGGCGAAGCACACCACCGTGTAATGCTTCTTGAAGTTATGGGTCGTGACGCAGGTCACATCGCTCTTCACACAGGTCTTGCAGTTGGTGCAGACGTTACACTTATTCCCGAAATTCCTTATGATATCAATAAAGTTATTGCAAAAGCAAAACAGGCACTTCACAGCGACAAACAGTATGCTGTTATCGTTGTTGCAGAAGGCGTAAAATCACCCACCGGTGAAAACGCAGGTCAGGCAACAGATTTTGCTCCCGACGGCGTAAAATACAAAGGTATCGGCGATGCTCTTGCAAAAATTATTGAAAATGCTATCAACAGCGACCGCGACGACAACGGTTATGCTATCAGCGAAACAATTATGGACGTTGAAGCCCGTGCAACAGTTATCGGTCACGTTTGCCGCGGTGGTTCACCCACAGCAGCAGACAGAGTGCTCTGCACACGTTACGGTTCATATGCAGTTGATGCTCTCATGAGCGGCAAACACGCAGACATGGTTGCACTTCAGGATGGTGAACTGACAACAGTTCCGCTTACAACTGTTATCCCGTCAAACGATATGCACAGCAACTTCCGTCCCGTTGACAAAAACGGCGAACTTGTTACTCTTGCAAAAACGGTTGGAATGAGCTTTGGAGACTGATTTTTATCGGGTTTATTCCGAGCACCTGCGTGAAAAATACGGTGAAAAAGTATATAAACTGCCGGTTAATCTGCCGGTAAGCTGTCCTAACCGCGACGGATATATTTCCTGCGGAGGCTGCATTTTCTGCGGCGAAAAAGCAGCAGGCTTTGAATCGCTTTCAAGTAAAATGAGTGTTACTGCTCAGCTTGAAAAAAACGCAGAATATATCGGCAAAAAATACGGTGCTAAAAAGTTTATAGCATATTTTCAGAATTTTACAAACACATATATGCCCACGGATATTTTTGAAAAATATATGCGTGAGGCGGCAGAATCCGGAGTTGTTGAAATAGACGTTTCAACACGTCCGGACTGCATAAACGAAAAGTATCTTGAAATTCTTAAACGTGTAAAAGCTGAGTATGGTGTTGAAATCTCAGTAGAACTGGGACTTCAAACCGCAAACTATCACACCCTTAAAAAAATCAACAGAGGGCATCAGCTTGCAGAGTTTATTGATGCTGTTTTACAGGTGAAAAAATTTGAATTTGAAACCTGTGCACACGTAATTCTTGATTTCCCGTGGGATACCCGGCTTGATACTGTTGAAACCGCAAAAATCATTTCGGCTCTCGGTGTTGACGGTGTGAAACTGCATTCACTTTATGTGGTTAAAAACACGCCTTTGGCAAAGATGTTTGAAAACGGCGAAATAACACTTTTTCCGGCTAACGAATATGTAGAGCGTGCAGTTTTGTTTTTGAGATATGTTTCATCAAAAACCGTTATTCACCGCCTTGTGGGACGTGCTCCCGAAGAAGACACACTTATTGCAAACAGCGGAATCAGTTGGTGGAAAATAAAAGATATGATACTTGAAAATATGCAGAAAGAAAACGCCGTTCAGGGCGATTTGTGCACATATCTCGGCGGAAGCGGAGTGGCAAAATTTTAAACGGTTAATGTCGGGACTATGCGCAGTAAAAATCTGCGTATAGTCCTTGAAAATTAATATAAAATTATAATAATTCATTGACAAAACGCTTATTTTATTGTATAATATAATAATTAAGCAGTTTCTTTTAAGAAAGGATGATTGACCGTGGCAGAGAAAAAAGAGTTTCTCATGACCCAGCAGGAATATAACGAGCTTGTTGAAAAACTGGCGTATCTGCAAAACGAAAAAACCCGAGAGATTGCAGAAAAAATCAATGTTGCCCGCGGATACGGAGACTTGTCGGAGAATGCCGAGTACGATGCAGCAAAAGAAGAACAGCGCAAAAATGCGGCTGATATTGCAGATCTTGAAGAAAAAATCAAATATGCAGTTGTTGTCAGCGAAGATGAAATGGATTCATCTAAGGTTAACGTTGGTATGATGGTTAAACTTCTTGACGTTGCACTTAAAAAAGAAGATGAATTTGAGCTTTCCGGTGCAGACAGAGTTAATCCGCTTGACACCGTTAATCCCAAAATTTCGGTTAGTTCACCTATCGGCAAAGCAATTCTGGGAAAAAGTAAAGGTGACACAGTTGAAGTTGAAGCACCTGCCGGTGTTCTTAAATTCAAAATTACCGATGTTTATAAATCAAAAAGATAAATTAGGGGGATAAATCGTGAGCGAAAATACCACAAATATTCCTGCTGAGGAAAATTTAAGCGAGCTGTTGCAGATAAGACGTGACAAGCTCAAACAGTTGCAGGATGACGGAAAAAATCCGTTTGATATAGTAGAATACGATGTTACCGAATACACAGGTGATATCAAAGACAATTTTGAAGAATATGAAGGGAAATCAGTTTCTCTTGCCGGACGTATGATGTCCAAACGCGGCATGGGTAAAGCTTCTTTCTGTGATATTCAGGACCGTCAGGGTCGTATGCAGGCATATGTCCGCAAAGACAATATCGGCGACGAAAGTTACGATATGTTCAAAAAATACGACATCGGCGATATTATCGGTATAAAAGGTGAGGTTTTCAAAACCCACACAGGCGAAGTTTCAATTAAAGCAATGGAAGTTACTCTGCTTTCAAAATCACTTCTTCCCCTGCCCGAAAAATTCCACGGTCTCAAAGACATGGATCTTCGTTACAGACAGAGATATGTTGACCTTATTGTGAATCCCGATGTTAAAGATACATTTATCAAACGTTCAAAAATCATCAGCACAGTAAGAAGTATTCTTGACGAAAAAGGATTTCTGGAGGTTGAAACTCCCATGCTTCACACAGTAGCAGGCGGTGCGGCAGCTCGTCCGTTTATTACACACCACAATGCTCAGAACATGGATATGTATATGCGTATTGCTCTCGAGCTTCACTTAAAACGTCTTATAGTAGGCGGTCTTGACCGTGTTTACGAAATAGGCAGAGTGTTCAGAAATGAGGGTATGGATATCCGTCATAACCCCGAATTTACATTGCTTGAACTCTATCAGGCATACACCGATATTGAGGGTATGATGAACATAACAGAAGAAATCATCAAGAAAACCGCAGAGCGTGTTGTAGGCTCGCTTAACATTGAATACGGCGGCATCGAGCTTGACCTTTCAAAACCCTTTGAAAGAATTTCAATGAAAGATGCTGTTAAAAAATACGCAGGCGTTGACTTTGATGAAATCAATACTGCCGAAGAAGCAAAAGCTGTTGCAAAACAGCACGGTATTGAATACGAAGAACACCACCTCAAAGGTGATATACTTAACCTCTTCTTTGAAGAATTTGTTGAAGAAAAACTTATTCAGCCCACATTCCTTACAGGACATCCGGTTGAAATTTCTCCTCTTGCAAAACGTTCATTGGAAGACCCCAACTATACACAGCGTTTTGAACTTTTCATTATCGGAAGAGAATACGCAAACGCATTTTCAGAGCTTAACGACCCCATCGACCAGCGTGAACGTTTTGTGCGTCAGGCTGAGCTTAAAGCCGCAGGCGATGACGAGGCTTGTGATATTGATGAAGATTTTATCAATGCGCTTGAATACGGTATGCCTCCCACAGGCGGCATGGGTATGGGTATTGACAGACTTGTTATGCTTCTTACAAATGCAAATTCCATAAGAGACGTAATCCTGTTCCCAACAATGAAGCCGCTGGATAAATAAGAATCTCACAAATGGCTTAAACACTGGGTTTGTGGCTTTTTGAAAAGTAAATTTACTACGCCACTACGCCATTACTACGCCAATTTGTGCAGAGGAACGAAAAAAGCAATTAATCTTATGTAAAATTTTAAGAGTTACACTCATCGTTTGGGTGTAGCTCTTTTGTTTTGCGTGCAGAAATACAGACATATAAATTATTGTATATTTATACGAAATCCGACCATAACATGACATACTGAATCTGAGAAAGGAGGTCCCTTATGAAGTGCTTAATGAAATATGAATGGGTTAAGCTTATACGCTGCCATCTTCCACAAGGCAAGGGAATAATGGGTGCATATACCTGTCTTGCCTCTCGTGCGGCATTTCGTAAGGGGCAGGCAGAATACTGTGGATATACCAACGAGGTAAATGCAGGCGAATGGTCAGGCGGTATTGTAGGCGTAAAAAGCAATCCCGGCGTAAAAAAGCGTGAGGATGCTTTTGCTATTCTCAACAAACTTTCAGAGCTTGGATATATCAGCTATACACTTGATGAAGAAACCAAGAAATTAACTTATAAAATCAATGACTGGGTTGTTAAATGCTCCGGCAAGGAATGTATGGACGGAAATGTTTATACCTCTCAGGGCTATGGGTTTTTGTGCCTTCCCCGTAATATTACCGAGCGACTTGCAGAATCCGGATATAAATTTGAGGATGCAGATGCGTGGCTTGATTTGTGGTGTCATACTGTGTTTGAAGATCAAAATAATGCCTTCTCCAACTTGGCTCCCGTAATTCAGTATGGTAAAAGTAATGCTCTGCTCACTCTGGAAACCTTGGGTAAGAGATGGGGCTGGGAGAAAACTAAGGTGTGGAGATTTTTCAAAAAATATTCTGATACATTTTGTCTATATAAAATGCCCGGCTCTTATGGCTGTCTTATATTTAATTCCATCTACCCAATTTGCAAGGAAATCGAACAGCCAACTGAGGCAGATGTTAAACGCATTTTTGACGAAATACGCATTTTGGGTGCAAATACTCACAAAAATACCAATGAGCATACTCATATGAACAAAATTATAGCGTGGTATAGCAAGAAGGTTACAGTAAATACTGCTCCCGAAAACCGTGTTGCACTTTTTGCCCCTATAATACGCGCGTATATTTCTCCTTGTAAGAATTGTAAGTATTGTATATATGACTGCAGTAGTATATATAATAATAGACCTACTGTAGATTTAACTAAGTATAGCTTATACGGCGGATTGCTTTTTGACTGTGGATAACAAATTTGTCATACTCATTCTGATTTTGGCAGTAATTGCGAGATATAACCTAACAGGAATATTTATAGATTTATAAACGAAAATATTTCTTTTATGCTTGACATTGAGTAATAAATATGCTATAATATAACCATACCAAGAGTCTGCATCCAGGCTTTCGGTACATTGGTTATGCAGTGTCAGACTTATCGCCCGATAAGGAACCGTTACGGATTGCGCACTGAGCGTCCACAATGATGCAGGCTGAATTGAATATAGAGCCGGAGGGCTGCTTAATACTTTACAGAGTCAATCGCTGAGATGAGACACCACTATTCTCAGCACTTGGTTCTGTATTGTCTTTTTTGCAGACTTTCGGCTTTTTGTTTTATCAGGAGGTGTCATTGATTATGAAAAAGAAAAGTGTTCCGGTAAGATGTCCCTATTGTGGTGGAAAGGTGCAGCTTAAATCCGCAGACGGAATTTATAAAGACGATAGCAAGAACACTATGCTTTATGTTTGCTCAAATTATCCCCAGTGTGACACTTATGTGCGTATACACGCAGGCACAAGTATTCCGGCAGGCATAATGGCAAATCGTACTTTACGCAAGCTTCGTATTGCTGCTCACAAAAATTTTGATATAATATGCAAGAATGGAATTATGTGCAAGAGAGATTTATATTTGTGGCTTTCAAATTTGTTAAATGTCCCATTGTCGCAGGCACATATAAGCTATCTGGGTGAATACTATTGCAGATTGGTTATTGATGAAAGTCAGAAAATTATAAATAAGTCGATGGGAGGTGCAAAAGCGTCATGACACTTACAAAAGAACAACAGATGCTTGTTGAAGATAATCTCGGTCTGGTGGGGAAAGTAATTAAGGACAAGGTTCATGGGCTGGATACAATGTATTTCTATACATACGATGACTTATTTCAGATTGGCTGTATCGGTCTGAGCAAGGCGGCAATGAAGGATAAGGGCGGTTGCTTTTCCACCTTCGCCTACAGACTCATTTGGAATGAAATATGCGATGCTCTCGCATATGCCACTAAAAGAGCCGCTACAACCGATTTAACCGGCAGTCATATTCTTTCTTGCAATTCTACCGAAATCGAAAACACAGGCGTAAATTCTGCCTTATACAGCGTGATAAATAAGTCAAAGGCTTTAGTTAACAAATCGACAGCAAGAGGAATTGATGCTCTCCTGCTTATGAATGAAGGATACAGTGCAAAGGAAATCGCAGCCCATACCGGGCAGTCACCTAATCTTGTAACTGCCACAGTTTCAAAGGCTCGTAAATTTCTCCGCACAGTCCCAGAACTAAAACAACTCTATAATGAATTTGTGTGATTAACTTATATGCAATTGCCACAATGCAAATTTATTTGAGGCAACTTTGTGCATACAACAGTTAAAATTGTGTTCAAAAAGTTTGGTAGAAAAAAGTGTGTAATATTTTCTACGAATTAGCATAGCAAAAGCAGCAGACCGAAATCTGCTGCTTTGTAAGTTAGTCAAGTATTGTATCAAGAAATGTCCTCAAGTTCATATATGGTATATTCATCCCAACACAAACATTAGGAATATGATAATCCTTTTGTTTTTCATCGCCTGGTTTTTCGTTGGTTACGATACATCCATTATTAACTAATGCTGTAGCTATAAGAAAAGGATCTCCGTTTGAATTTGAAGTGCTTCGAATTTTTATTAAATTGGGATAATCCTTTAAAACTTTTTTAGCCTTGTTTTGAATTGCAGGACTTAATGGCAGAAAAGCCTTTTTATATAAATTAGCCCACTTTTTCAAATCATCGTCCTTTAATTCGTCAAATATTTCTGTACTTGAAATCAATTCACCGGTTTCTATCATTTCGTTAAGCTTGTCCCAAATAGATGAGAATGTGTTTTTTGACATATTGTAATTTTTGGCTGCATCAATGAGCGCACAGGCATCAATAACATAAACTTGTTTCATTTGTACATCACCGCCTGTTCTATATTGCCTATGTGCTTGCTGTTAATATTTAATGCTTTGCACATTTCTCCTAACGTAATATTTCCTGTAGCATACGATGTAAATACGGTACGCGGAAGTAAATATCCGGTTTGGCTTAAATACTTAATATGGAATTGTACTGGAACATTTTTTCCTTTTCTAGATATTTCGATTTTTTTACGGTTTTCCTCAAATTCGTTAGTTATTGTTTCATACAACTCAAAAAATTTGTTATTAGATATAATATCCAAATCTTTTAAACGAATTAGAACTGCAAACGAACTCACTCCAAATCTACCACCTATACGCTGCAAGCATGCTGAATCCAATGGTGTAAATTTTCTTATGTATTCAATAGCAATGTTTTTAAATGATTCCTTGGGCATTAACACTTCGGCAGCAATTTTATCACATATTTTTTCTTCTGAATCATTACGTTCGTCAAAATCTATTAGGCAGAGAGATGAAGAACGTCTAAAAATATGTGCTAATTCATGAAAAAGAGAAAATACTTTAGAGTTATCAAAATCCTTGTTGTTTATTCCGATAATGGGAAATATATCATAGTATAATGACAATCCCTTTGCCTCATTTAAAGAAATCCCAGATAATTGCGACACCATAATATCTTTTCGCTCTATAATATCCCTATAGTAATTAAATGGATTATTCCCGTAAGCGCCCTTGGTTCGTAATGGTGTTTTTAATTCCAGAAAGTCTCGAATCAAAAGTGCAATTTCCTCTATATTATCATTTGCAGTTGCAGGTATTTTTCTTATAGAATTTAAATCTTCTATAAACTCTAACAGATTTTCGCGATTTGCTTCTAATCTCCCCATTTCGCACCACAAATGATAAGTTATATCGTTATAATAAGTTCCCGCCTGAGTTCTACGATCTGTGTATTTTTTTGTCTTTTTTTCAGGTATATCAGACAAATAAAAACAAGCAAAAGGAACTTTATAGATACTTGCAAGTCGTTTTGCCTCGGTTACCGAAGGAAAATCTATTCCACTTTCCCAATCATCAACTTTTTTTGCTGACATCGTTGGGAATTCTAATTCTATTTTTTCGGTAACATCAAATGGTGTTTGACTACGAGCCCATACCAACATTTCTTTATTAATGTATGCTATATTTTTAGTTCCCATAGTCGATACCTCCTTTAAACTAAGTATGTGGGTATTTATAAATAGTGTAAGAATTTATTAGACATTTTTTATAAAATCTTCAATAGGTTTCCAAATATCTTTATTTGTTACATCCTCGCACCAAACTGTGTTTGACATGTAAATTTGTGTTCCCACAGCTCGCACAAATCCCCATTTAACCTCTGGATGTTTATTTCCATATTCTTTTAATGCATCAAATTTTCTGGCAGCATAGCTATCTACATTGTTGGAATTGCCATCGGTAGTCATACCGCCTTTTGCTTCAATAATCCAAACATCGTCGTTATCAAGCTGAATGATATAGTCAGGGTAGAAGTGTGCACGTCTGAAGCCTCTTCTATAAACGATGCTGAAGTATTCATCGCCCTTATCGCCATTTTTATAGCACCACTTTGCATTGTCTTCGCACCATTCTTCAAAAGCGATTTCTGTACAAGTTCTGTTTGGTTGTATAAGAATGTTATTGCCGTAATTTTCAAACACGTTTTTATCAAGAATTTTTGTGCTCTCAATCTTTTTATGCTGCTTGTAATACTGATATGGAGGAATCCCCCAATCCGAAGTTATAATATCAGTTTCCTCAATCTCTGCAAAGTCAGTTTGGTCAATCTTTGAAAACACTTCTACCAAGCGATCTCTGTTATTTACAAGAAACGCATTATATTCTCTGAGATTAAGTACATCAAGTAATTTGTTCTTGCGTTCGAATTCTTTTTCCTCTGCCGATAAAAGCGACATTTGCATATCCATAGGGCCAAACAATACTCTAAGTGCATTATTAGATATATTTTCATCAATGTTAATCGCCCTTGCGATTCGTCTTTTTGCATCCCTGATAATAAAACCGTCATCATGGTTGTTAATCTGATGCTCACCGCTGAATATGTTATTAAGTTTAAGCATATCGTGTGTTGTTCTCGCAACACCTTCAATGGCTTCAGTTTTCAGCATTGTACCAAAAACATATCCCTTTGTTTTAGTCATTTCCGCTTTGTTAAGCATACCATCTTTATCTACATCACATTCTTCAAGCATTCGTTTTCTGACTACATCAACTACTGCTTGCGGATTTACAGCAAAGCGATCACTTCCGTTAAGAGTTTCTTTTTGAAGCATAATAGAAGGGGCATTAACCTTCCTCTTATATTGATATGTGTAAAAAGAATCTCCAATACTGCTTGTTAAGCCCTCATTAAACTCGCTATCTAATGTATAAAGATAGCAATTATCAATCAAGTCACATTCATAATGCTTGCGTTCCGGCATTCTGCGAATTCTACCAACCGTCTGTATATTAAACCGTTCTGTTCCACCTTCACGCAGTTTGACAAGAATTTTTGCACGAGGGCAGTCCCATCCCGTTGCAATGGCCTGTTTGAACAGCAAAAATGAATATTCGCCATCCAACTTTTTAATTTCCTCAGGATTGTCAGGATGGTCTCCGCTAAACCAAGATGCCACTAACCCGGAATTTTCAGAATACCCTAAATCATCAAGTGCTCGTTTTACACGAGTAATCCATTCTTCAGAACCATTGGGGAACTGTATTAAAACAAGAGGTCTTATTTTTAATCCTCTGCGGTCATACTCAGCTTGTATTTCTTTACGCTTTTGATCTGCTAAATCTATCAGCAATATATCATCGTCTAATTTGTTGTTTTCTTCAATAGCTTTTGAAACACCCTCATTAACGGAAATACCTGTAGCAATTAAGCCAGCCCCTATAACCTCTCCATCTTCTATTATTTCATTATGGTCGCCTTTACTTATAGGAGTTGCCGAAATACGCAACACATGAACAGGTTGAATATTTCCGATATACTCATTAGCTGTTTCCTTGTATTTGTGTTCTTCATCAATAATCATAAAAATGTCAATGTCGTTATTATGGCAATTTAAAACTTTTGCCATAAGATCTCTGTGTTCACCTTCACGCAATACTACATTTGACTTTTTATTAATCTTGTCCCAGTTTATAAAAAACACTTGTCCTCTCGGATCAGGTTCGGTGATAAAAGAATATACATCACCATAGGGAATACCTGATGTGAACTCTTTAAAACTATCTTCAGACTGCTTATGAAGACCGCCGGCTCCGGGGCAGAGCCACAAAAATACTGTATCAGGATTTTCATCCAAATAGTCATCTATAAATTTACAAACCATAACGGTTTTTCCTGCACCTGTCGGAGCAGAAAGCACAATCTCTTCATGGTCGGCACATTTATGTAATAAATTTTCTTCGTGCTTTATTTGAAACGTCTTTAATCTTCCGTTAAACATTACTCAGCCGCCTCCCGTAATTCTTTGCCGAAAAACTCTCTGGGAATATATTTGAATCCCTTCTCTGTAAGTAATTTCATTTCTTCGGCATTTAATATCATATTTTGATTAAGCCATATATTTTCTATTTGCTCATATATGCTTGTATTAAGAATTGCTTTATTGAAATCATCTTTTGTGAGGATAAGGACATTTTTAATTCCGTCTATTTCATATCCGTTTTGTAACTCTATCATTTCTTTTATGTGCAAACACAACACATTGCTGAGCAAATAATCTTCAGGCTTTCTCGAGGTCCAGTCGCACTTTAAATATTTTACATTGGAAATAAAACCTTCAGATATTGGGATTTCTTTTTCACTACTTGTTATATAATTACCTTTTATCAAGTTCCCATTTACATCTTTGCCTTCAATACTACATACGGTTCGAGGATATGTAACATACTGAGCGATGCCTAATGTTTCCCATTCTGGATCACCTTTTTTATATCCTTGTTCACTTAACGATTTCGCTTCGGCTTCAGATACCTCGTTATTTGTAACCATAATACATCTTCGATTTCCACCGTATTCTTTATTTAATAAATTAACAGCATGCATCGTTGTGCCAGATCCCGAAAAGAAATCAACAACAATTGCATCTTTATTATTAGCAACAAAAAAGCCCAATGTATCTCTTACTGCATATAAAGACTTTGGAAAATCAAACCTTTTCTCACCTAAAATTTTATTTAATAATTGAGAACCATGGTATGTTGCATCATGAGATTCAATATTCCATTGTGATCCAGGAACAAACTCACGTGAATAATCGGATGCGTCAACTATAACTGTTCCAGAATGTTCATCGTATCCTATAACAGATACTTCTTCGTTTTCAATTTTCTTTATACTTCCTCTTTTTAAATATGATACAGGAATAGTATGTTCTTTGCGCTTTCCAATCTTGATATATCCTTTATTTAAACGATCAATAACTTCTGAGGGTGATATTTGCCAGTTTCCTTCTATTCCAGATTCTTTAATTGGCCATAACCACAAACTATCTCCTTTATCCTCTAATGCGGCTTTTGGATGCTCTTTTAAATCAAGAACTTCTCCGACTGAAATAATTTTGTTTCCACTTTTGTTAAATATGATTGGATAAAAAAGATTTGGTCTATCTTCTCGCAAATCATTCGTTCCGCTTCTTCTAAGTTGCGACCAGACAATACCTTTTGCCGCCGCACTTGCTTTTTTTCCTAAAGCCCATTGTTCTGGTAATGGTAATGGTGTTACCTTTGACAAACCAAGTTGAACTATAAATATAAATTCGTTTACTCTATAGAACGAACTAGATCTTGCTACTCCCTTTTGTGCTATAATTGAACTTATCATTTGGATATTGGCTGTTGGAAATAATTCTTCTAACAAGCATCCAAGTCTTAAATATTCCTTTTCATCAATTGTGCATATAAGGACGGATTTTTCAGGATTAAGCAAGTGTTTTGCAAGTTGTAAACGGTTTTTCATCATAGACAACCATTTGCTATGTCTATACACATCGTTTCCATCAACATAATCATTATTATATTTCCAATCACGAGCACCTGTATTATACGGAGGATCTATATAAATACAATCAACCTTTCCACGATGAGTCTTTTCAAGAAGATAAAGAGCTTGCAAATTGTCTCCCTCAATGATGAAGTTATATGGTAATGAAGGGTCTTTACATATTTTTCTTTCCGGATCTTCGCAAAATACAGGGATGTTTTCCTCAAGCATTTCATCAACTTGCTCGGTATGGTCTTCCCAAATAAGACCATACTTTTTATCCCTTATGTGATTTTCTATTTCGTTAAAAGCACGAATTGATTCATCATCATTATGCTGTAGCTTTAATTCTTCAAGAAAAGCGAGCATTCTGTCTCTTTTCATTTTTGCTATATTAGCCATGCTTGTCCCTCCGTTATCTTACTCTAAATTTCAACATATTATCGGCGGTTTGTTGTATATCTAAATTAATGGTTTCAAATGTTGTGCCTTTACACTTTAATAATTCTTTGTATGTAGTTTCATATTCACGTGCTACTTCAGCTGTAAGTGTATGCAAATCATTTTCGAAATCTGTGTATATAATATTATTAGTTTTTTCAATCATTGCCTTACTATCAGATAGTTCTTGCTCTGAAAAAGAACCCGGACGATCTTTTTCAAGGTTTAACATTCTTTCAGCAACGCTTCTGTGTTGTAAATCTCTCAACTTTATGTAATTATCAATCTGAGCTTGAGTGGTTTTGAAAAATACATCAGATGCCTTTGTTATTTCATCGATAAGTTTCTTTACCTTTGGATAATCCACCATATTAAGGTGAGCGTTTAATTGATCTACTGCCATTTGACAATTCATTTGGTATTTTTGAAGGATGTTTGTAGCTTTTGCAGGATCAGTAAAACCATTATCCATGGTTTCTTTTAATGGACGAATAGGGTTTATACCATCCAAAATATCTGCAAAAACACTTTCAATTTTAGACCATTTATTATTTTCGTTTGTTAGGTAACTTTCTCTTTGGATTTGCTTCCTTGTAAATATAATTGTAATTGTAAGAGTAGCTACAGCTATGATCGAGCCTAAGACAGAACCATAGTATCCAAGAACATCATCTCCGCCCCAGACAGTTATATAACCATCATTTTCTAAATAACAGTTATTTATTATAAGCGGTACGCCTACTATTAAGAAGATGGCTGATAACAAAACGATAACACTATAAAATATCTTTTTCTTCATTCTGTAACCTCGTATTTTGCTTTAATTTACCCCTGATTCTGTCCGTATATTTCCTTTAAATCCTCTATAGCAAGTGTAGGATCCATTGTATGAAACATCATATAATTTCTTTTCATAGTTTCAACCGGGGCTTGTTTATATATTTTTGCACTATCTTCGCCGGTATAGAAATGCCAGTAGCGGTAGAGATAGCCAATCCAGTATATTACGTCGGCAGAAAAGACTTCTCCGGCAGAAGATGCTACATCAGGATTTGCTGATACGATTTCATCCAGCAGATATTCCTCGCCTGCCCACTGCATACGATTATATTTCGAATCCAAATCCTTGGCAATTTCAGATGCCATAAAGGATTTAATAAATACTGCGCTGCCATATCCTTTTTCCGCAGATAATTCAAACAGCCTACCCTGAATATCACAAAGCTTTAATTGCAATTCATCAATCATTGCTATACTCCTTTCGCTTCATTAAGGATTTCATCAAAGAATTTACCTTCGCGGCGATAGTTTTTACAAATATCGTTTGCAAGAGAAATGCCCTTTGCTCTGTTTTCGTCTGCAACTTCTTTCATAACAAGTCTTTCAAGATATGAAAGCGGTATTTCCTTTTCAATGCGGACCGCATCGCATCCATTTTGAGAAACAGTTACATACTGTCTGCCGAGCTGTAGAGCAGAAAGACTGTTTACAAGCGCAACATCCGTAACATTTCCTACGAAGAAGTTATCTATAACGTAAAACATTCTGTCATTTGCAATACTGCCGATGATTAAATCCTTGTCTGTCATCATATCACGATATTTATTATATAAATCGGTGTCCTTTATTTTTTCCATCTTGCCACGGTTATATGCTACAAGCATTGCCCAGTCGATATCGGTATTAACCTCAAGGCTTTTAAGCATATCTGCACAAATGGAAACAATATAAAATTTAGACTCCTCATAATCACAAATAAGAGTAAGAGGCTGATTCGGATCAGTTCCCATATAAAAGCCCATACCGAAATCACATTGCTTACGGCTTTTGGGTTCAATGCCTCCAACAATACCTGACTTTGAACCATGATAAAGTAAAATTCTGTTTTTCTCCAGATTGATATTATCAGTAGCCTGATTTATCTTATCTAAAATCATTTCGTAAACAGGAAGCTTCTTTTCGCTGCAAACTTCATAAAGCTTTGTTTGTGCAAGCTTATTTGGAACGGCGTGACCGTTCTCCCAACGATTAACCGTTGCAAAGGATACACCAAGCCAATCAGCAAACTCAGTCTGACTCATATTCAAATGATTTCTTATCTGTTTTATTATGATTTCCATAATGTCACCTCAATATAACATTGTTTACATTTGTTATTATATCAAATGTTATAGCATTTGTCAATAATTTGAGAAAATTTGTATGATTTTTATAGGGATTTTTTATCAAAAAAGAGGTGTAAAAATGGCTTAAATTTTAGAGTTGAAAATTACATCTCTTTTAAACCCCTGAAAGCCGTATAAAATAAGGCTTTGCTAATGATTAAGAAGTTAAAATTACGCCAAAGAGAGTAATTACGATGGCGCAAAATTTTCATATCCAATACATATGGCTGCACTATAACATATCTCCGGCAGTCATACCCTTGGGAAGTCATCACAGGACGAATTTCAGTGAAAAGTTCATCCAAAAAAGAGGGGTAAAAATGAGTGATTTTTCATTAATAAAAAGTACACCTGTTTTGAACATCCGAAATCCGCATCATATAAGGCTTTTTCGTACTTCAAAAAAATGATTTTGCGACAAAGAGAGATTTACGTTGTCGCAAAATTTATAATTAATCCTCCCAACACGCCCCCGGCAGTCATTGCCCTTGGGCAGTCATAGGCAGTCAACAATTGTACAATAACTTTATCAAATTCAACAACACATCAATATGTTTTTCTGTTAAAAAGCAACTGTAAAAATGCTTCAATTTTTAGGAGGCAAAAATACAGTTGTTATGATGCTTTAGATCTCGCATAATATAAGGATTTTATCACAATCCATGTATTAGTATTGCGTTAAAGAGAGTGTTTACGGTAACGCAATCTTAATATCATTCGTGCTATAACATGCACCCCGGCAGTCATCGCCCCCGGGCAGTCATTATGGCAGTCATCAATTATATAATTCCTTCAAATGCAAACCATTTTGATCCGTAGCAATCATAATAGAATTTGTTCCCATATTCATTTTCAACCCATCGTTCTTTTGTGCTATACCATCCACGCAATTCCTGCCTTAGCTGTTCGTCACTTGAGATTGGTTCAACCCATACCTTGTCAAACTGATTTAGCTTTGCGTGTTCAATCGGATATGAGTATGGTGTAGGTGCCTCTGAGAACAATGGTGATTTACAATATAATGTCGGTGCTTTATCAAATGATATACTTTCTTCCATACTCAGAATGAGCTTTTCATTAATTGCGTCTATCATTAACCAACCATATTCCTTAGACCATACAGGCTGACCGTGCATAACCTTCAGGTTGCTTTTGGATATGGGTTTATCATTTTCAATAGTTAAAAATCCTCTGCCGAGCAAAAAATCG
>JAZNOL010000020.1:0-34622 GCA_045580815.1 Clostridia bacterium
CATTTCCGCACACACGGTTTTTTACTGCCGGGGCGCATATGCGTTCAATGATGTCGGCAGTGTATTCGTACGGCTTTGATGGGTCCACTTTTCAGACACAGCAGCTTCTTGACAATCCCAACGAAGAGCCTGCATACGGCAAAATGTTTGCAAAAGAAAGAGCCAGATTCAACAAAGTTTATAACACCGTAAAACAGTGCGAGGTCAAAGGTGTGCAGATTGATTTTGATCCCTTTTTCAATACAGTCGACTTGGGCGGAGACTCAAATCCCTATTGGACAAAACCCATAAGCCGGTTTGGCATTCCGCACACCACCACCGAAGCGGACGTTGTTTTCTGGGACAGCCGCCAGACAAAATATTTTGATGAAGAAACTATCAAAAAAAATCTTGCCAAAACACTTTTCCTTGACGGTGAGGCAGCAAAAGCACTCTGTCAAAGAGGTTTTGAAAAATACATAGGCGTTGATGTGGGAGAGTGTGTTACGGAAAATTCCCGTCTTATTTTTGACCTGGGAGCACGAGAAACACTCAAAAATGACTTTATTCCCGATTTAAAAGGTCGCAACATGCCATCGGCACATATGCTTGCCCCTCACGGCAACGGCGAGCTTTTGAAGCTTACGGTGACTAACCCGGCTTGTCGTGTGCTTACGGAAGCATACACTTTCCAGAAAAAGCTCATCTGTCCTGCCATGACGATTTTTGAAAACGAACTTGGCGGCACGGTGATTGTTATGGGTGAGACGGTTAAAGGCAACCTTTCCCAGTCTCTTTATAACTACCGCAGAAAGAAAATTTTCACCGAGCTTTTGTGCAAGTATAACGACGAGTTTGTTATTGCAACAGATGCTCCGGATTTATATTTAATTCAGAACGAGGCGAAAAATCCGCAGGAAAACGGATTCAGAGGAATGCTCACTTTAATAAACCTTTGTGAGGACGAGCTTGACGAAGTAAAACTGCATCTGCCGCCCAAATTCAAAAACGCAGAATTTGAGGTTATGGACAAAAACGGCGAGTGGCAACCTCTTGACGTAAGCAAAACCGAGGACGGAGCTATTATTAATAAACAGCTGGGATATTTGACGCCCATGTTTGTGCTTGTTAAATAATCTGATTTAATGTAGAAAGGATGACTTTTATGAACAAAAATTATGATTTGATTGTCTGCGGCGGAGGAATATCCGGCATATGTGCCGCCATCGGCGCCGCAAGAGAAGGACTGAAAACCCTCATTATTGAAAAATACGGATTTTTTGGCGGCATGGCAACAACCGCTTTAGTAAACCCGTTTATGAACTATTTTGATATGGACGATAGGTCGCTTGTTATAAACAAAGGACTTTTTACCAAAATTATTGAAAAACTGGAAGAATACGGCGGTCTTCACGAAAACAAATGCACATTTAATGAAGAAATTCTTAAAATTGTGCTTGACCGCATGATAAGAGAGCAGGGCATCGACACTCTGTTTCATTCAAAAATTGTTTCTGCCGAAACCGAAAACGGTCGCATTACATCTGTTTCAGTTTCTGGTGCAGACGGAATAAACACGTTTTCTGCCCCGATATTTATTGATGCCACAGGCAACGCAGAGGTTTCTGCCATGAGCGGATGCGTTTGCGAAGTAGGCAGAAACGATGACGGAGCCTGTCAGCCGATGACCCTTTGTTTCCGTATTGCGGATATTGATGAAGAAAAGCTTGACAAGCCCAAAATGCAAAAGCTGTACAAAGAGTTTCAAGCGCAAGGCAAAATCAAGAACAAACGTGAAAATATTCTCATTTTTCAGCATATGGCAAACGGTGTTATTCATTTTAATACCACAAGAATAATCGGCAAAAATCCGCTTTCTGCCAATGCACTTACCGATGCCGAGTTTGAGGCAAGAGAGCAGATGTTTGAGCTGTTTACATTTTTGAAAAACGAGGTTGCCGGATTTGAAAACGCAACACTTCTTATGTCCGGTGCAGAAACCGGCATAAGAGAAAGCCGCCGTGTTATGGGAAAATATAAACTTACGGAAGAAGATATTCTTAATACCGTAAAATTTGAAGATGCCATTGCCTGTGGTAATTACTGCATTGACATTCATAACCCTGCCGGAACCGGCACTACAATAAAGGATATTCCTCACGGTGACTGGTACACAATCCCCTACCGCTGTCTTATTCCTGACGGTGTTGATAATCTTATTGTTGCCGGCAGACCGATTTGTGCAACACACGAAGCACATTCGGCATACCGTGTAATGCCTATTTGTGCAAACATAGGCGAAGCGGCAGGAATAGCCGCTGCATATTCTGTAAAAAACGGAGTAATTCCACGAAACGCAGATGTTTCAAAAATCAGAGAAACAATCATAAAATACGGCGGAAAATGCTAACACAACCAAAAAATCCATGTGCTGTTACACATGGATTTTTTATTGGCTAAATGCCAAGTTATTAATTTTTCTGAAATATTTTAACGTATTCGCTTGGAGTTACGTCAAAGCGGCTTTTAAACTGCCTTGAAAAATATCCCAGCGAATTAAATGACAGCATATCTGCAATTTGCGTCAGGCTATATTTGCCGCTTTTTATGTATTCTGCGGCTTTTTCGAGCTTTTGCTCTGTTATGTATTCCACAAGGTTTGTTCCTGTTGTACGCTTAAACAGAGTTGACAGATACGACGCATTAACGGGAATATTTTTTGCAATACCCGAAACACCCAGCTTTTTTTCTATATTTTTTTGGATATATTCTTTAACGTGACGTATAATATCGTTTTCAATATCGGTTTTAACAGGAGCCGCCGATGTGTCAAGAATTTTTTCGATTTTGCTTATGCGTATAAGCCGCACAAGAATTTCTTTAAGATGGCACATTATCATATCTTCACTGTAAAAATCGTTGCTTTCTTTTTCAGCAAGGATATTTCCCATAAGCCGCGAAATTTCTTTATCATAAGCGAAACAGCGGTTTTTAAAAACCGAAATGTCATCAAAATCCATATCAAAAGCTATGGTTACATATGAAACCAATGCGTTTTTATCGGTATATTGCTCATGCCACTGATTTGGCACATACAGCATAACCTCGCCCTCGCTCATTTCAAAGCGGCAGGCTTTTTCCCCTTTGTTCACAACACTGCAAAAATTCCCTTTTTCAACAAAATTAAGCTCCCAGATGTCGTGCTCTTCACCAAGAAAATTAAGCCCCATTTCTTTTTCGTGATGAACAAGGGTATAAAGCCGTTTTATATGAATATTAGGGTTTATTCCGTCGCTGACAGTATCCGGTGCAACCTCAATATACTCAGAATAATCAGGCTGTAAAACCGACAGCAAAATTGTTGCTGTGCTTATAAGCGGCACAACCACATAATACACATTCGGCTCAATTATAACGGTTTTATCAAGCAAAAATGATTCAAGGCTACCCGGTGTTTTGCCCACATAAAGTATTGCCGTGCCGTTTTTTCTGTCAATAATTGTCGGATTTTTTTTGTTGACATACAGCCGTTTTACTGTTTTGTTGCGGACACTTTTTTCTTGCAGAAAGTCACACCCCAGCCGCCTCGCAGCATCATCAATGCCGCCACGGACAACCTTGCCGTACACGGCAAATCCCGGAGAGGTTATATTATCTAAAATCCGGTGTGGCACTGTTTCGCCCTCCTGTCAAGCTGTTTTGCAGCGATTTTGTGTTTTGTTTTTAGTCAGCCCAGGTTATTTCTGCAATATCAACACCTCTGCCGGGCACACGCACGGTAAATTCGTTTTCGGTGTATCTTAGCGGATAACCGTCGGGTTTTGTAATGATTTTTATTGATTTGATTTTGCGTTTTGTTCTGATTGTGGGCAGAACATAGTAATATTCTTCATTATCAACAAATATTTTGGACGTATTTTCGCCGGTTTTTACTTCCACAAGCACGCAGTGAGTGAAATCCTTAACAATTGCAGAGGGAGCAGTTTCATTAATTTTTTCAACCGCTTCTTCAACAATTTTCAAGTCGGGTTTAACAATTTCAAGAGGTCTCGGCCAGCCGCAGTCAACGGGGTTTGTTACCTTCAACACATCGGCTGTGGAAATATCTTCAACGTAAACAACATTGCCATTTTTGTAATTTTTAATTTTTTCAAGCTCATCTTCCGGCATAAGCGACGGGTTAGCCACAACAATTGTACCGGTGAGATTGTCAAGCTCGCTAATGTCTGCCGCACCGCCTATCATCGCACCTTTGTAAGTAAGTGTGGCAAGCCACAAGGCACTGTGCATATTGCCGTTATTGATAAGAGCATCAAGCTCGTTTTCCATTCTGGCATCCGACCAGATAAAGGTTGCACCGGTATTTTCCGCACCGGGAGTATAGCCATTGTCAATAGCAAGGCGGATAAAATCCCAGTCATGCTTTGAAAGGGCATCGCCCAGGCAGAAATGCGGACCGCTTGTTGGAGTTACCCATTTACCGCCGACCATACACTGTTTTGCAAAGTTTACTGCCGCCGCACGCTGCATTGCTGTGGGAATGTGATGAATAACGCTCCACTGCTCCTGATTGTCCCAGAGCATAAACAGCGGTGTTATGGGCATATCGCCCACCTGAGCTTTTACAAGCATAAGGTTTGCAATAAACTCATGATGTATAAATCTGCGGCGTTCCATGCCTAAATCGTAGTTGTGATTGTCTTCAAAGCCTAAAATTGCAAGGTCAGAAGAAACGTCTTCAACAACAAGATAATCTGCACCTGCTTCTTTAATTGCTCTGTAATCGGTGCCGTAACGGTAAACCGATTCAAGCGGGTCTCTTGTCCATGCACTGTTTACGGCAGTTTTTATACCTACCTCTTTAAGACCTTTTATGATTTTTGTCAAAAATCCGTTCCAGCGGTTGCGGTAAAACTGCACCCACTCTTTGCGGCAGTTTTCGTTAATATATTTTGCCTTATCTTCTACGCCGGCAGGGATTTCTATACCTGACTGTTCAATAATGTCATCAGAAAAATCTGCAAACCATATAGCATTACGCGGTGAAGACAAACCATCGGCAATCTGAACGCCGTCAAAACCGTAGTCGCGGCACACTTCTTTTAATTTTTCAAGAAGATAATCTTCATAATATGTACCGTCAGCAAAACGTTTTATCATCATTATGCCTTTTTCGGTTTCTGCTTTATTTGTGCAGATTGCAAGAAGCTCGGGATGAAGCTCCGAAAACTTCTTTTCGCCTGTTCCGGTTTCGGCTTCCATATCAAAAAAGCTTGCGTAAACCTCAATGCCCTTGCTCTGCAATTTTTTAATAAGCTCACGCATTTCGTAGTTAGTCCAGTCCTGACGCAAACGGTCGTCGTTGCAGGGATGCCCTGCATAAGAGCAGGCATACGCAGGCAGAACATATTCGCTGTCCATGCCCTTGTGAGTGTTGACAAAATCAACGCTTGTCAGGTGCAAAGACATTCTCTGTGGCTTAAAACCGATGTTTTCTATGTATTCGTCAACCAGAAAATTTTCTTTTTCACGGTCAAAACCGATAAGCTCTATCCATATGGAATTGCAGTACCCCTCTTTGGGACTACCGAAATATGCATCTATATTTCCGTACATTGGTATCACCTCTGTTAATTATTTTCAATTCGTGTTGCCGCACGGCAACAATTCATGGCAAAGCTGTTGTCAACTCATTTTTATAACAGCGTGCCGGGGTCGACACGCCCTACGGGGTTTGTACATTTTTTTGGTTTGTACCGCCCAAAGGCTTCTCCTTGAGGAGAGGCTCCGCCAAAGGCGGTGGTGAGGTGTAGCTTGCAAAGCAAGCGTTATTTTTCCACCTCATCCGAGTTTTGCCTTTGGCAAAACCCACCTTTCCCTCAAGGGGAAGGCTTTTAGTTTGTACTGCCCTATACGTAAGCGGTCACGAACCGTTCCCTACATGATTATATCGTTTTCGGACGGGAAGCCACATCCGCCCCTACGGGGTTTGTACCATCCCGAGGCTTCCCCCTACGTGGGGAAGGCTTTTGGTTTGTACTGCCCTATACGTAAGCGGTCACGAACCGTTCCCTACGGGGTTTATACAAATTATTTCGTTACGCCTCTTACTTTGCACACAATGCCGTGACTTTCCACAATTTTGCGCAATGTTTCAAGAGTCTCGGCGTTTGGCCGTGTAAAATGCGTATATTCATACTCCAGCCCTGCCAGAGCATATTTTGAGCCTGCCATTTCGTTATATGGCAAAAGCTCAATATATTCCAGATTTTTTGCATCTTTTACAAATTCGCAGGTAGCGTGCATATTTTCTTCGTCGCAGTTTACTTCGTTAATCAGCGGAACACGCACCGCAAAAGGCACGCCGGATTTTTTGAGCTTTTCTGCGTTTTTAAGAATAACCTCGTTGTTTGCACCTGTATAAAATTCGTGCTTTTTGCTGTCCATAATTTTTAAATCGTAAAACGCAAAATCAATGCGTTTCAACACCTCTTCAAAACCGCGCTCACTGCCGAAACCGGAGGTTTCTATAATACGGTCAAGTTTTTGGGTTTTGTCAAGAATTTCGCACAAAAACTGCCATTGCATAAGCACTTCTCCGCCGGAAAAGGTAAGCCCACCATTGCAGGCTTTGAGTAAATCTTCGTAAGACAGCAGCTTGTTCGCCAAATCCTCCGATTCCCATACATCGCCGCTGATGCGGATTAAATCCATTGGACAGTTATAAATACACTGTTTGCACAGCACACAGCCTGTGTCTTTGTGTTGGCACACGCCTGTGCACGCACCGCAACCCACGCAACCGTTGGGATTTTTGACGATTTTTGGCTCGGGTGTCCAGCCCTCGGGGTTATGGCACCATCTGCAACGCAGGGGGCAGCCTTTAAAAAACACGTTTATACGCACCCCTGTGCCGTCATGCACCGCAAATTCTTCTATTGAAAATATTGTGCCTTTCAAAATTTACACTCCAAACTCCTGGCGCTGAATAATCTGATCCTGATAGCATTTCGGCATTTCAACAAAGTGACCGCTCCAGCCCCAAACACGCACGATAAGCTCGGGATAATCCTCCGGATGCTTCTGTGCTTCTTTCATTTTCTCACTGTTTACGGAGTTAATCTGCAACTGATGACCGCCGTATTCCATGTATGCTTTAACAAGAGTTGCAACCTTTTCAATGCTGTCTTCAGCATTGAAAACGGTGTCGTGAAGCTCAAATGTCATGGGACCGCCGTTTACTGCGTTAACAAGACTTTCCGGAGCAAACCCTTTCATAACTGAAAACGGACCTGTTTTTGAAATAAACAGTGACGGTGAGAAGTTTGCCGGCAGGTTTGCACCTGCGTCACGTCCGTCAGCTGTTGCCGGCAGATTTTCGGCGTGCCATACGTAATACATTGCAGAACCTGTGCCGGCACGGTAAATGCCGCCACGCTCGTTTTTGATGCCCTCCAGGGATTTTGCAAAAATATCAAGCACTCTGTTGCCGATTTCGTCGGCTTTTGCATCTCTGCCTATTTTGTCGGCATCGTTACGGAGCATATGACGAAGCTCACGGTCAGTTTCAAAATTGTTTGCAAGACCGTCAAGCAGACGTTTTTTGTCAATAAGTTTTTTCTCAAATATCATTGATTCAACAGCCGCAAACTGGTCTGCCGCACAAGAAAATCCTGTGCCGTGGATACCGTAGTTGTTATAAAGATGTCCTTCGGAAATGTCTGTGCCTCTTTCAAGACATTCTGTCATATAAAGTGACTGAATGGGAGAGGGTTCAATAAAGATATTTTTAAATCCGTCGGTTATTTCAATTGCTTTTTCACGCACAGCTTTTGCATAAATATCAAGCAGCTCGTCTGTTGACTGTGCTGTTTCAAGATGTTCTCTTATAACATTGTTTGCCACTTCTGCAAGAGGCATTGCACCGATGTTGGGAATATCCATTGCCACTTTCGGAACTATAAATTCCCAGCAAGCCGCAACTGTGTAATCACGGGCGTGTTCAATGGCATAGCCGTTTTTAACAAGACCGGGAATAACCACATCGTCGTTTGCGTATTGCGGGAAGCCCAAGCCAATTTTTGTAAGCTCTGTGCCTAATTTATAAAGTTCAAGAGGAGTGTTTTTATCAACACGCAGGTTGATTTTCGGGTCAATTTTGCGAAGCTCTTTGCTGGCTTCAAGACACATATATGTAAGGTCGTTAACTGCTGATGTGCCATCGGGTTTTACGCCACCCAGCATAAGGCTCTGACCGTTGTCACCCCAGGCAAGACTCCAGTAAAGGTCGCTGTCACGGTTAAAGGACAGGAAAAAGTCTTCAATCAGCTCAAGTGCAGATTCTTTAGTCAAAATGCCTCTTTCAATGTCTTTTTCATAAAAAGGATAAATCCACTGGTCAAATCTGCCTACTGTGCAGTGATATACCCATGATGCCCAAAGTGCAAAATGGATAATTCTAAATACCTGCAAGGCTTCTTCCATGGTGTCTGCACCGTGACGAATTGTGCGGCGAAGAGTTTCTGCGCTTTTGCTGTCGCCGTTTTTCTCCATTTCGTCTGCATATTTATCGGCAAATTTTTCGATAGCATCAATTGTTCTGTGCTCGTATTTAACAAATTCCGGGTCAGCTTTTTTGCCGTTTTCAAGACGTGCGCGGCGACCTTCAAGACCTTCTGCCAGAACTGTGCCGTAATCGCACGCCATGTTTGTCATTTTGCCTCTTTCGTGAATATAATGGGTTTTGCGAATTTCATCAAGCTCGCCCTCATTGTAAATATCGGGCAAATCAACAATTGTACGAAGCCCCTGAATTTTTGTATCTTCTAAAAGAACGGGTTTTTCCATATCGAGGAACATTTCAAGACGAAGAACCGCCCTTTCCATATATGACCGGTTTCTGTCGCCTATTATAGCCATTACTTCTGCTGTTTCTGCCGCTGTAAGCTCGCGGCGGTACTGTCTGTGCTTGCGTGCATTGATGTAATCAAGCTGTCTTTGAATTCTGTCTGTCATAATACCACTTCTTTCTATTAAAAAATCTGCTTGTATGCGATGACACATATCAGTAGTGTGTGGTGGCACATTACTCTCACCAAAAATCGCATCCATAATTCGCTTATAAATTTGCAAAAATGTGCATCTTATAATCCACTATTATTTTAGCACAAATATTTCTGTTTTGTCAACAGTTTAGGAAAAACTGCCAATAATTTTGCAACCACCTAAAAAAAGTGCAAATTTTTAAGCAAAAAGACGCCTTTATATCGGGTGGTTTTGTTGCAAAAAAAGCTGTGACAAATTTGTCACAGCCTCTTTTATTTAATAAATGAAAATAAAATAAAAAACGTATAAATTGTCCGCAATGAATTACACCCGTTACTATAATCCGTCCTGTAAATCGGTGTGTCGGGTATTTTTTAGTTTTCTGTATTCTTCTCTGCCGTTACGGGTTTTGACCTTTTTGCCGCGGTTGCCACAAAAACATACGCCGCTCCGGCGCGTTTTAAAATTCGTGAAATTTCGGTTACGGTAGCACCCGTTGTTATTATATCGTCAATAAGAAGAATTCGTTTGCCTCGTATAAAATCCGAATTCGAAACTTTAAATGCACCGCGCACATTTTTCTGCCGTTTTGAATATGACAATGTGCTTTGCCGCTCTATATCTTTAACACGCACAATGCCGTTTTCAACATACCGTATGCGAAGCTCCTTTGCAACAGCAGCTGCCAGATTCCCTGCAGCATCAAATCCACGGGAGGCATTTCGTGTTTTATCGCTCGGTACCGCAAGCACCACGTCAATATTAAACCTGTTTATTTCGATATCTCGCAGCTTTCGTGCAAGAATAACAGCAAGCTGGTCTCCCACATACATATGCCGTGCAAACTTGTACCGATGTATCGCGTTTTTCACTTTTTCGTGATATTCAAAGGCAAACGTTGCTCCGTCATAGTATCTTCCGGCAATTTTACACGTATAACACGATGGCATAAGCCCGTCATTAAGCTGGATTTTGCCGCCGCATTTAGGGCATTTTGATTCCACCTCAAGATAATCACCAATGCAATTTTCACAAACAAGCGGCCGCTGGGCAAGCTTTAGTGTGTTTTCGCAAAAAATACACTGCGGTGGAAAAAACAAATCCGAAATCTGTCTGAAAATTTTCATAAAATCACCACGATAAGTTCATTATTCCCACATCGGCGGTTTACCATACATCAGCAACCGCATTGACACAACTGCGTTTTCTGTCAGATTGTCGGTTGTTTTATTTCCTTTCGGCTAAAACCGCAACAAAATGCTCAAATGTCGGCAAGGTTTTGCCGCTTTCAAATTCAAACTCTTCGCCGTCGCTGTACGCCTTTGTAATCTGCATATTTTCAGGAATTTCCCATGTGACAGAAGAACCGCACTGCTCTACGCCGAAGTTTCTTATAAACAACAGTTTTTTGTCCTCGTTGCCATATACGTCACAACTCGTGAACTGGTGTCCGTTTGTGCTGTTTACATAAACGTTTGTGAAGTTTACGCTCGAAACAAGATTTTCGGTTGTGAAATATTCTTTCCACCACGAAGCAAGGCGGAAATCTCTGTAAAGGTTGAATCTGCCCACAGAATCCGAAATACCTATGTAAAGAACATTGCCAAGTGTTGTTATGGCGGGAGTTTTGTTTTCGTACATAAGAACGGGTGTGCCCTTTGCTTCGGTGTAATGCTTGCCGTCAGCAGGCACTTTTAAATAGAAATGGTTATATTCTCCCGATTTTTCGGATTGTACAAACAGTCCGTCAGACATTGCTGTTGATATGCCGGCAATTTTTTCGATTTCTTTGCAGCATTTTCCGATTATAATCAGTTTGCCGCCGTTTGCGAGATAATTTTCAAGCTTTTTGCAGTTATCCGGTGAAAGATTTTTCACGCTGTCCATAACCAGCAGCTTCTGCTCACTACCGTCAGCCGGTATTGATGCGGTAACCTTTACCGGCACGCCTGCGGCTGAAAACAGCTCATAAAGCCCGAATATATGCTCCATCGGATAGCTTGCGTACATATTTTCTTTATCCATGCTTTCGGGATAATAAATTGCACAGTCAGCCTGATTTTCAGTATATTGAAGCATGTTTCGGAGTATTTCAACATAATCCATGGCTTTAACTGCCATTTCACGTCTTGCCGCAACGGTGTGAGGCTCGCAGTATGCTTTAAACACCGGTGCACCGGGGTTAAGCTCTTTTTTCCACAGCGGCAGCTCCTGTGCCATAAAGCCGTAACAGAAAAAGGATATTCCGTAAGGTGTGAGTGTGGACAGAATGCTGTCAACTATACGTTTCGGTGTTGTATCCGGAAGTCTGCCGGCGGCAGATTCGTGGTAAAAATGCGTGTCTGCCATGCAGGGTCTGCCAAGAGAGTTTGCCATCAAAAATTCTGTTTCAAATTTATGGAAATATGGGTTGGGGTTAAGCGGCGGATGAAGCTGAAGATTTACCAGGTCGATTTCATCAATTTCGCACATCAGCCTCAAAATGTCGTTTGTGAAAATCCAGGATGGCTGGAAATAGCTGTTGTTGCTGATTTTGTTGAGGGGATACTGCATAAGAGGCAGGTTGTATTTTTCTTTTAAATACTGAGCAAGCTCACGGTAAAGTGCTGTAAAATTATCTTCAAGAAATTTAACAACTTTAGCTTCAAGCTCTTTATCAGCGGCAATTTCAGCGGTAGAGGGCAAATCTCTGCCATAGAGCTTCTGCCATGCTTCTTTTGTGTATCTGTCATAAGAAATGCTGCCGCTGTTTTCGCTGGGCAGACAGAACCCCTGAAAACTTTTGTGATGACCGAATTTTTCATAAAGTGCGTCATATTTATCTTTTAAAAATTCCAGAGTTTTGGGGCAGACAGGGGAGAGACCAATTCTGCCGTAACGTGAACGCTTGCCTTCATAAGAAATCTGCATTGCATCCTCGTTATCGAGAATATACTGATCGTGCATTACTCCGGCTTCGGGCAGAAATGCCAGGTCGTATTTGTCAGCCGCAAGAAAACATTCTTCCATGGGGTCACGGTCTTCGTCTTTCCAGTAACTGCTTCGGGGATATTTATCGCTTTTCCACAAAATGCCGTCTTCACAGTTCCATGTTTCGAGATGTGCAACAAAATCAAAGTGCATATTTTTCATGTCACGCATACATTCGTCTGCATAACCTACGGGGAATGTTTCGGGAGTACGCACTAAAAACAGTGTTCCCACGTTAAAATCAGAAAAGTTTAAACTCATTTGGATTTCCTCCTGTTTTTATAAATTTTAAATTACACGGATTTATTCTGATTATATTATATCATACCAAAAGGATATTTCAAGAAATAAAATATACCAAAAATATAAAAATATATACTTTTTGTTGACAGAATTGCTGATTTTTAGTATAATAAATATAAATTCTTTGCATATGGGTGATTAAAATGAATAAAACTCCAAAGGTTCTGGAATGTCTGCACTATACTCTTGAAAGCTCCTGCAAAAACAGCAGGTATGTGAAAGACTACGAATTTGATTTTTATTTAAACGGCGAGCGTGATATGTATATTGACAGCCGCTATCACCGTATTTCGGAAGGAACGCTTGTTTTCAGAAAACCGGGGCAGTTTGTTGAAAGCTACGGCGATTATGACGTTTATACGCTCACCCTGGATTTCGGCGGTACGGTGAATATTCCCCAAAGTCAGTATTTGAGAGATAAAAGCCCCGATTTTCAAGAGCTTTGCCATCACGAAATTTTTGACACCGTGCCGGAAACGTTTTTTCCATATCATCAGGAGGAAATAAAAAAACTGATGAAAAAGCTGACGCTTTGTTCCTATCCCAACCTGATAAACGAGGAGATGCAAAAATCCCTTGTGAGCGAGCTTTTATTGCTGGTGCTGGCAGATGCCAGTAGATATAACCGGGAAACAGAAAAAGCACAAAGTAAAAAAGAAAATTATGTAGAAAAAGCCTGTCGGTATATAAATACAAATTACGGTGAGGAACTTACCGTAGAGAAAATTGCGGAATATCTCTCGCTTAACAAGCATTATATGATACGCCTTTTTAAAAAAGAGCTGGGCGTTACGCCAAATCATTTTATTACGGAAACACGGCTTTTTTACGCAAAACTGATGCTTACGCAAACGGAGCTTTCAGTAAAAAGCATTGCGTTTTCCTGCGGGTTCAATACGCCCTCTTATTTTATAAAATGCTTTCGTGAAAAATTTGGGAAAAGCCCGAATGTGTATAAGAAAGAATTGACTAATACCCTCCGATAACTCAAAGTTTATACCGACCATACCTCCCTTGTGTAAAGGGGCGAAGCTTGCACGATAGCGAATGACAGTTCGGGGAACTGTCAGAGCCGTGCGCGGGCGAACCACAGTGAGCCGGCTTTGCCGTAGGCAATGACGGAGGGATTGTAATCCGGAACGGTCACGGACCGTTCCCTACGAGGTTTTATCGTTTTTTATTCTAACCGTTTTTTATTCATCATTTGTCAAAAAATCTGTAAGATTGCTGTATCGCAGAGACTGAAAATCGTTTTCGCACATAAACCGCACAACGTCCTCGCGTCCTACAAGCACAACAAACCGTTTTGCACGTGTAACTGCCGTGTAGAGCAGGTTCCGGCTCATAAGGTTGCGGTGGGTGGGATAAAGCACAAGCACAACGGCATCAAACTCGCTGCCCTGACTTTTATGCACCGTTACGGCATAGGCAAGGTCAATATCGTCAACGCTGTCTGTGGGATAATATGTGATTTTTTCACCGTCAAACACAATTTTCATCTGCCCGCTTCGTTTGTCTATTTCTTCTATAATTCCAATATCTCCGTTAAATATGCCAAGCCCGGCATCGCCGGCTTCGGTTTCCCACACAAGGTCATAATTATTTCGTATCTGCATAACCTTATCGCCCTCACGAAGAATAAAACCGGGACGTTTAAGCTCGTTTTTTGAGCTGTCGGGCGGATTGAAAACCTCTTGCAACACACGGTTTAGGTTTTCAACACCCGCTTCGCCTCGCCGTGAAGGGGACATAACCTGAACCTGCGAAAGAGCATCTATATCAAGAAACGATGGCAGACGTGAAGTGCACAGAGAAACGGTTTCCTGCAAACCATGCTGTACATAAGGGCGTTTAAGAAAGAAAAAATCGCCTGTTTTGTTATCGTATTCGGGAATTTTTCCGTCGTTTATATTGTGGGCGTTCATGACAATCATGCTCTCCTGTGCCTGACGGAAAATCTCTTTAAGCGCAACAGTTTTTACTGTTTTTGAAGCAATTATATCACGCAGAACGTTGCCGGCACCAACCGACGGAAGCTGGTCGCTGTCGCCAACCATGATAATACGCCCGTTTTTCGGAACAGCCGACAGCAGATGATACATCAGCACCACATCAACCATAGACATTTCGTCAACAATAACAACTTCTTCATCTATGGGATTTGTTGCACCTCTTGAAAACACGGTTTTTCCACGGTCGTGAGAAAATGTGCATTCCAGCAGACGGTGAACGGTTTTTGCCTCGCATCCGCAGGCAAGGCTCATGCGTTTTGCTGCCCTGCCGGTGGGTGCACAAAGTGCAACGGAAAGCCCGTGACGGCTGAATATTTCAAGAATGGTTTTTATTATGGTGGTTTTGCCTGTGCCGGGACCGCCCGTGATTACCGCAACGGCATTTTCAATGGCGTTTTTAACCGCTTCTTTCTGTAAGGGAGCAAGGGTGATTTCACCGCTGGATTTTTCGATTTCTTCATCGGAAACGGCATTTTTAAGCTTTGCTCTGCGCATGGTCATTTCTTTTATCATCCGTGCACAGCCTGCCTCGGATATATACATCTGGGGCAGATAAACGCAGATGGTTTCGTTTTGTGTTGAAATACGCAGCTTACCTTCAAGAACAAGCTGTGAAACAGCACTCAATGCGAGCTCGCCGCCTGCACCGGTAACCTCGGTGATTTTTTCGCAAAGTATTTCACGGGGTAAAAACGTATGCCCTTCGCCGGCGGCTTCCGTAAGACAGAAAACAGCGGCAGCGGCAGTACGCCGTGGGTCTGCTGTATCAATTTCCATAAGCGATGCAATCCGGTCGGCGGTTTTAAACCCGATGCCGTCAATTTCACACATTGCATAGGGGTTTTCCTTAACCTTGTCGATTGCCTTTTCGCCAAAATGAGAATAGGCTTTGTAGGCAAGCGAAGCCGCCAGTTTATAAGAAGCAAAAAATGCAATAATATCCTGCATTTTCACCTGAGATATGTACTGCTCATGAATTTTTACGGCTTTGTCAGCGGTAATTCCGCTGATTTCGGCAAGAAGTTCGGGAGCGTTTTCTATAACCTCAAGTGCTTTTTCGCCGAATTTTTCTATAATTTTTTTAGCCGTGGCAGCACCGATGCCTTTTATTGTGCCGGATGCCAGATAATGATAAATCGCCTCACTGCCTTCGGGCAGACGGCGTGAATAATATTCTATTTTAAACTGCTCACCGTATTCAAGATGATTGACCCATGTGCCGACGGCTTCAACCGTGTCGCCAACCGTTGCAAAGGGCATATATCCTACGGCGGTGTATTCTTCTTCGCTGTTTTCAATGCGGCAGATGCAATAGCCGTTTTCTTCGTTTGCATATATAATTTCGCTTATCATTCCTGTGATTGTGTCAGCCATTGCGTTCGCCTCCTTTTTTAATGTATGCTCTTTTAAGTATATCACAGCAGAAAAAATATGTCAATATTTTATGTTGCATACGGTCGCTCACTTTTTTGGTGAGTTCTGCAAGTTTTTATGCAAAAATTCCATATACAATGCAAAAATTTTATGATAAAATAGTAATGGTGAGGTGAAAATATGATAAAAATTGAACTTAAAGACATAAACAAAGATGTCAAATTTTCTGCCACCGGTGACATCATTGACGAGTTAATAAAAATGCAGTACGGCGAGGGCGATTTTTTTGAAGTGCAATGTGATGACGAATTTTTGTTCGTACAGCTTGACGAGTCTTTGAAAGAAAGCCTTGTTTATCTGCCGCACAAAAAATTTGAGTTTCGTATTCCTTTCGGAAACCTGCGCACATCATGCTACGGAGACGATTCTTTCTGCGGTGATAATCACAAAATAACCCTTCGCACCGCAACAGAAGAGGAAATTGCCGAAAAACGCGTTGTTTCGCTTAATTCCCATGCACAAAGAGGCGTTAAAAACGTGTATCCTTATGCTCATGCCAACATTGTTACCCGTGACGAAGCGTGTTTTTTTGAACGCAACGCCATTGACGGAGTTTGCGACAACACATCTCACGGCAATTATCCCTACCATTCATGGGCGGGCGGTGCAAGAGAAGATCTGGACTATTATCTGGAGTTCGGTCAGGAAATTGAAACTGATAAAATTGTTGTGTTTCTGCGTGCGGATTTTCCTCATGATACTTACTGGAAATCTTTTGACATAGAGTTTTCGGACAAATCCGTTGTTCATGCGGAATTTGAAGGAACCGCCGAGGGTCAGGAAATTAATTTTGAAACCAAAAAAACTACATACATAAGGCTTAAAAACTTCCGTCAGGTGTCGTATCCCCTTTCATGGGCGGCACTTTCGCAGATTGAAGTTTACGGAAATTATACAAAAAAGGAGATTGAAAAAATGGAAATCAGACAGGCATCAAACGCAAAAGACGTAAAATTTTACACAACAGAAAGACTTCGTGAAGAGTTTCATATTGCAAACCTTTTCACAAAAGACAATGTGCGCATGGTTTACAGCCACATTGACCGCATCATAACAGCAGGCTTCATGCCCGTTTATCAGGAGCTGAAAGCCGAAGCAGGTAAAGAGCTTGCGGCAGATTATTTCTTGCAGAGACGTGAAATGGGCTGTATAAACATTGGCGGTGCAGGCGTAATCACCGTTGACGGCACAGAGTATGAAATGGCTCCCCGTGACGGTATTTATATCGGTATGGGCAACAAGGATATTACTTTTAAAAGTGTTGACCCGGAAAACCCGGCAAAATTCTATGTTTCTTCATGTCCGGCACACACTACATATCCCACAGTTAAAATCGACATAACAAAAGCAAAAAAAGTGCCCTGCGGAAGTGCCGAGGACTGTAACAAACGTGTTATTAATCAGTATATTCATCCCGAGGTTATGAAATCCTGCCAGCTTTCAATGGGTCTTACACAGCTTGAACCCGGTTCAAACTGGAACACCATGCCCTGTCACACTCACGACAGACGTATGGAGGTTTATCTGTACCTTGACATGGGCGAAAACGACGCAGTTTTCCATATGATGGGTGAGCCTGACGAAACACGTCACATTATCATGCACAACGAAGAAGCGGTTATTTCTCCCAGTTGGTCAATTCACAGCGGTGTCGGCACAAAGGCATATTCGTTTATCTGGGCAATGTGCGGCGAAAACCAGGAATTTACCGATATGGACGGCATTGAAACAAAAGATTTGAGATAAAATAAAAATGAATCCTTGCCTCCCCTTACACAGGGGAGGCGTGGGGCGGTACAAACCAAAAGTCTTCCCCCTACGTGGGGAAGGTGCTGAGCAGAGCGAAGCGGATGAGGGGATTTTGCGGTAGCAAAATGATTGTAAAACTTAAAACTTTTATAATCATGCCGCCTTACGGCGACATCCCCTCATCAGTCACACATCCGTGTGACAGCTTCTCCTCCGGGGAGAAGCCTCGGGGCGGTACAAACTTAAAAAAGTGCAACCCCGTAGGGAACGGTTCATAACCGTTCCGAAACAGGTGCTAATCATATGACGGAACGGTCCGTGACCGTTCCCTACAATATAAAAAATGAGGAAATCTTTATGAAACCTTTAGATTACGCAAAAAAAGCTTGCGACACAATAATGAACACTTTTACGCCGGAAACACTGCCTCCTACAGGATTTTTCGCCTATCATCAGGGCGTGTTTCTGTCAGGAATGCAACGTACCTACAACCTTTGCGGCGATGAAAAGTATTTCAACTACATCAAAGACTGGGTAGACGTTGTAACAGATGACGACGGCACAATTCACGATGTAGGCAACGACTGGGTAAGCCTTAAAACTTTGGATTTTCGCCAGCCGGGAATTCTGATGTTTGACCTTTACAAAAAACTTAAAAATCCCAAATATTTAAAAATTGTGGAGTATCTTGTTGAAAATTTAAAAAAATTCCCCACAAACTCAGTGGGCGGGTTCTGGCATATGGAAAGTCAGCCTTACCAGATGTGGCTTGACGGACTTTACATGGCTGGACCTATTATGGCAATGTACGCCGATTTAACAGGAAAACAAGAGTTTTTTGATATGGCGGCACATCAGGCAATTTTAATGTATGAAAATATGCATGACGAGAAAACCGGTCTGCTTTATCATGGCTGGGACGAGTCCAAACAGGCTCAGTGGGCAGACAAAACAACCGGACTTTCGGCAAACTTCTGGGGAAGAGCCTGCGGCTGGTACGTTGTGGCGATTATGGACATTCTCTCTTATCTGCCCTCTGACCACAAAGACCGTAGACGTCTTGAACAAATTGAAGCGGATATTTTAAAATCTGTAATTGCGTTTCAGGGCAAAAACGGACGGTGGTTTGAGGTTTTGGATAAGCCCGAAGCTCCGGAAAACTGGGAAGAAAATTCCTGCTCGTGTTTGTTTGTATATGCAATTTCAAAGGCAGTACGCAAAGGCGTTTTGCCTGCCGAATACAAAAAATATGCTGATATGGGATACGAGGGCGTTATAAATTCCCTTAAATATGACGGGGATGGAAATATGCTTATCGGCGACATCTGCATCGGCACCTGCATTGACGAGGGCACATATGAGCATTATATCAACCGTGAAACAGTTGTAAACGACTTGCACGGCAGCGGTGCGTTTGTGCTGATGTGCAGCGAATACGCAAAGTTATAATAAATCTACGATAAAAGGCTTCCCATCAAGGGAAGCCTTTTCTTTACAAATCACATCTGTTTGAATGAGTATATGTATATCCGTTGCCGTTTAATTTATTCATGAACTTGTGATACCCGTTTGAATATTTTTTCTTTATTGTTTCGCTGTCAACAGCATCAAGGTCGCCCCATATACGCACAACCTGTTCATCGGGATAATTCACCATAACCTGTTCGCCGGCAAAACCAAACCATTTACCAACAGACATTTCTTTTCCGCCAATGTACTTAATGGTATTGCCGTTACAATCTGTAATCTGGAGTGGAGCACAGCCTGCAGGTATTGTTGATCTGTCAGAAGAGAACAAAAACTCGCTGACACCATCACCATTTATATCAAAAGGGTTGAACAGACTGAGCATATTTTTAAATGGCAGGTCAATAGGTTTTCCTGTAAGCGCATCATAAAGACAGTCTTCAGTAATTCGTTTTTTAGTTCTTCTGCGCCATGCATACGCTGCTTTTCTGCCGCTTGGCATTGTGAAAACATAACCCAAGTGCATATGTGCATCGTCTACGTAATGTCCCCATTCATCGCTGTAAATGTCTTTCCAGACAACGTTTCCATCTATGTCATACGTCACAACGCGGGGACAACCTTCATAATCGCCCTCTTCGCGGCAACAGAAAATATAGCGTTTGCCTGTTTCGGGGTCGGTAAACACGTTTGTTACGTCAGAATGGCCACCAAAATCCTTGCCAAGAACAACAGTGTCCTCGCCTGTGTCAAGGCTCATTATTCTTTCACCAAAAATCGCTTCGTCCTTGCCGTCGCCATTATAATCGTAGACTAGTGCAAAATGAGATGCACGGGGACCATCACCATATGGAATCATCCTTTCCCAGCGCAGGCTCATATCGGAATTATAGCACTGAAAATACATATCACGGTATGTTCCCTGTTGCATAACAAACACGGGTTCACCGTCAACATATCCGCCGAAAAGCTGATAACGGTATGCGTGGCACAAACGTTCCCACTGGTTATTGAGTGCCGGGAAATGATACGAACCGATTTCTTCGCCTGTTGCACCGTTGATGCGTTTTACAACGGTTTTGCCCGCTTCAAGAATAAAGTCGCTTTGATTTTCAACATAAAAAATCTCATCAACTCCGTCTTTGTCCAGATCAAGGGCGATAAACGGGTTTGTCCACACACCGGGAATTGTACCCATTGTAAGTTCTTTTTTCCATATCTGCTGACCGCCGCTACTATAAAGAGCAAGTTTCATTGGATGGGTGTAGCAGATGATTCCGCAAGGGTCAACATTGGGCGTTTCGCTGTATGCAAAAACAATACCGGTGTCAATGCCAAGGTCAACTTCAACGTATCTTACGTGTCTTGCGGAAACACCGAGTTTGAATTCTTTTAAAGGTTGGATATTCATAAATTTAACCCCCTTGTTATGGTATTAAATAAATAATATCACAAAATTTTTGCGATGTATATGCAAAATTTGCAAAAAAACTTGCATTTTTCACCATGCTATGATATAATTTTTGAGGAGGCGATACATATGAACATATTTTTTGACACTTGTGACAAAGCCATTGAATTTGCACTCGAAAACAAAAGTTTTGGTATTTATGAAGGCAACCGTCACAATCCAAACTCCAGTATACATCTTCACAACAGCTGTGAGCTGATTATTTGCCTTTCAGACGGGCAAACCATGGTTATTGGCGACCACATTTACGACATAAAAAAAGGGGACGTGTTTTTTGCCAGCCAGTTTGAGGCACACAAGGTAATTGCGGATGAAAAAACAGATTTTTCCCGCATTGTTATTCAGTTTCACCCTGTGTTTTTATATTCAATATCAACCGAAATGAGCAATCTGTCAACATGTTTCAGTATGCGCCGCAAAAGTATATATCACAAAATATCGCTCACCGACACGGAGCTTGATTTTGTTTGTTCGCTGATAAATTCAATAAAACAAGAAAAAAAATTTGGTGATGATATTTTAAAAAACTCGGTAATAATGCAGATAATGATTCTTTTTAATGAAAAGTTTTTGCAAAAAAATGACAACAAAAAATACAGCGCCCCAAAAGATGCCGAGCTGGTAGAAAAATGTCTTATTTACATTAACGAAAATTTTGCCGAAGATATTCGCCTTGAAACCATTGCCAAAACAAATTACATCTCGGTAAATCAGCTTTGCCGTTTGTTTAAGAAAAATTTGGGCACTACGGTGGGTAAGTACCTTATGTCAAAACGTATCACGGAAGCAAAAAAACTGCTTCAGACCTGTGACAACGTCAACTTGGTTGCTTCAAAATGCGGTTTTGGCGACTATTCAAACTTTATTCGTGCTTTTGGGCGCATTGTGGGCACATCACCGGGCAAATACGCCCAGCAAAACAAGGAGTAAATAAAAAGAGGCGTTGATATGGAAATACATCCTATTGCACATATATACACCGATTTCAAAGAAAAATTCGGAATTCCCAGGCAAAGCGGCAGGGCAGATTTGGCTTTGGGGCGTATTGTGTTTGAAAAGGAATACCGCAACCCCGATATGCTGCGGGGAATAGAAGAATTTTCGCATCTGTGGATAATTTTTGATTTTTCAAAAGCACACCGTGACAATCTTTCGCCAACGGTACGGCCGCCGAGACTTGGCGGAAACACACGTGTCGGCGTTTTTGCAAGCAGGTCGCCGTTTCGCCCCAATTTTATGGGTCTTTCGGCGGTAAAGCTCGAAAAGCTTGAAACAACCGAAAAAGACGGTACGGTGCTGGTGGTTTCGGGTGCAGATATGCTGGACGGCACGCCGGTGTACGACATAAAACCCTATTTAAAATACGCTGACAGCCTGCCGGAAGCCTGCGGCGGATACGGCGATGAGCACTGCTCTTACGGGCTTAATGTGGAAATTATGCCCGGCGGTGCGGATATTATTCCGCCGGATAAGCTCGGAGCGTTGTTGCAATGTCTTGCCGATGATCCCAGACCGTCATACCAGGACGACGAAACCCGTGTTTACAGTATGGCTTTTGCAGATTTTGACGTGCATTTTAAAGTAAAAGGTGATACACTTACGGTTATCGGTGCCGATTTTTTAAACCCACAGGAGTGATTTTGTGTATAAATTTGAGAAATTAGTCAATGGAATATATCATTTAAAAATCCCGTTTGAAAACATTTACACAAGCGTGTTTGCAATTGTTTCCGACGGAAAAACTGTGCTTTTTGACAGTGGTTCAAACGAGCATGATGCAAAAAATATTATTGTACCGTCATTAAAAGAACGCGGATTTTCTCCTGATTATATTATACTGTCTCATTTTCACGGTGACCACAGCGGCGGCGTGGAAACACTGGTAAAAGAGTATCCCGATGCGATTGTAGGTGCTTTTGGCAATTTGCTCGGCAAGGAATACAAAAATTTACAGTACCGCCGATTTTGCGACGGCGAAACGGTTTACGGCGATGTCGAATTTTTAAATTTAAAAGGACATACCGACGATTGCGGCGCACTGTTTGACAAAAAAACCAAAACATTGCTTAGCGTCGACTGTCTGCAGCTTTGTGGCATAGGTAAATACGGCTGTGCGATTTCTGATGCAAGCGAATATTTAAAATCTATTGACCGGGTTTTAAAAAAAGACGTGGAAAATGTTGTTGCATCGCATGAGTATGTGCCGCTGGGACTTGGTGTATATGGCAGACAAAACGTGGAAAAATACGTAAACGAGTGCAAAAGTTACATAAAAACTCTTTATGCCTTTGTGCTTGATCATAAAGATAAAAAGCCGGAAGAAATTGCCTTGATTTATAATAAAAAAAGCGGATTGCCGCCTGTGCCTCAAGGAACTTTTGAAAGCTTAAAAAAAATTTGACTTTTGGGTAAAAATGTAGTATACTGTAAACAATTACTATAGTTAAAGGAGAAAAAATATGGGAAGAGAAAAATTTGGCTCGCGGCTTGGGTTTATTTTAATTTCCGCAGGCTGTGCCATAGGTCTTGGTAATGTGTGGAGATTTCCGTATATTGTTGGAAAATACGGCGGTGCCGCATTTATACTTATTTATCTTGCGTTTCTTGTTATTTTTGGACTGCCTATTATGGCTATGGAGTTTTCGGTAGGCAGAGCCAGCCAAAAAAGTATTGCAGATTCATTTAAAGTGCTTGAACCCAAAGGGACAAAATGGCACGTTTTCAGCTGGGTAGGTATGGCAGGAAACTATCTTCTGATGATGTTTTATACAACAGTAACAGGTTGGATGTTTGCCTACTTTTTCAAAATGCTCCGTGGCGATTTTGCAGGTCAGGCAACCGAGCAGGTTAAAGCTCAGTTTGCTGCACTTACGGCAAATCCGTGGATTGTTGTGGGTTGCATGATTTTTACGACTCTGCTTGGATTTTTAATATGCTCGCGCGGTCTAAAAAACGGTATTGAAAAAATCACAAAAGTACTGATGCTTGCTCTGCTTGCGATTATTGCTGTACTGGCAGTACGTTCCGTAACTCTTGACGGGGCTATGAAAGGTTTAAAATACTATCTTGTTCCGGACTTTGGCAAAATGCTTGAATACGGCGCAAGCGAGGTTATTTTTGCAGCCATGGGACAGGCGTTTTTTACGCTTTCAATTGGCATGGGTTCAATGGCAATTTTTGGCAGCTATATCAGTAAAGACCGCCGTCTTTTGGGCGAAAGCCTGTCAATTGCGTTGCTTGATACCTTTGTTGCGTTTACGGCAGGTCTTATTGTTATTCCGGCTTGTTTTGCATACAATCTTAACCCAGAAGAAGGTCCCGGACTTATTTTTGAAACACTTCCCAACGTGTTTAATTCCATGCCGTACGGCAATGTTTGGGGCGCGTTATTTTTCCTGTTTATGATTTTTGCTGCAGTGTCAACGGTTGTTGCCGTATTTGAAAATATTATTTCTTTCGGCATGGATCTTTGGGGCTGGAGCCGCAAAAAATCATGTATTATTAATCTTGTTGCAATGATAATTCTTGCATTGCCCTGTGCTCTTGGCTTTAATGTGCTGTCATTTATTAAACCGCTTGGCGCAAAGAGCAATATTCTTGATCTGGAAGATTTTATTATCAGCAACAATATTCTGCCGCTCGGTTCTTTGGTGTACGTACTGTTTTGTTCGCTTAACAAAAAAGGCTGGGGCTGGAATAATTTCATTCAGGAGGCTAACACCGGCAGAGGATTAAAATTCCCCAACTGGCTCAGACTTTATGTAAAATATATTCTTCCGATTATATTGCTGTTTGTGTGGGTGCAAGGATACGTATCCAAGTTTTTCTAATAATTCAGATACCCTGTTTTGTGGTTTTGCCACACAAAATTTTAAATTTATGGTCAACACAAAAAGGCTGTACCAAAACGGTACAGCCTTTTTTGAATGAAAATAAGGTTTTACATTATGTTGTCTCTGAAAATGCCCACAACTTTGCCGACAATCTGAACCTCGTCGGCGTTTACGATAATCGGCTCAAGTGCATCGTTTTCAGGCTGAAGGCGGACTGTTTTGTCACTTTCACGGTAAAATCTTTTGACCGTCGCTTCGCCATCTATCATCGCAACAATAATTTCGTGCTGTGATGCTGTCTGCTGTTTTGCAACAATGACAAAATCCCCGTCAAGAATACCGGCGTTTATCATACTTTCGCCCTTTACCTTAAGCATAAAAACATCGGTTGATTTTTTCGCAAATCTCTGCGGAAGAGGAAATGTATCACTGATGTTTTCTTCTGCCAAAAGCGGTGCACCTGCCGCAACAGTACCGATAACAGGCACTTCAATTATACCCATGCTGTCAACAGAGGTCAACTTCGGTTCGTCCTTTTTTGCAACCTGAACAGTACGGTTTTTTTCTGCGTTCATGTGGATTTTATCTTCCTGTTCAAGTTTTTTTAAATATCCGAACACCGTCGAAGATGACTTAAACCCAACAGCGGCACCAATCTCTCTAACAGATGGGGAATATCCGTTTTTCTCAATAAACTGCTGTATAAAACTTACAATTTCTGCTTCAACACCGTCTCTTTTCGGTCTTGGCACAAAAACACGCCCTTTCATAATTTCTTTTCTATATTATATCATACCAAACATACGTTTGTCAAACATTTGTTCTAAAACTCGAAATTTGTAACATAATTGTAACATAAAATTTTTTAAAAAAAGTATTGACAAAGAACAAATGTTCTGTTATAATATAATCAAACAAACGTTCTTTTATGAATCAGGAGGTTATATTATGAAGATAAATAAATTCAAATTTACACGGGCTATGGTTATTATCGGCATGGTAGTTACATTGCTTGTAATTGGTTGCAATTATGTTTTCGGCGATTGTAATGAGGCAGACCGCGAGTATAATATTGTTGTTGTTTCAAGCGGTGACAGTCTCTGGAAAATTGCTTCCGAAAATAACGACCTTGGTGATGTAAGAAAGAAAATGGCGGAAATACGTAAATTCAATGACCTTGATTCTTCCGATGTTTACGTAAATCAAGTGCTCAAAATACCGGTTAACAATTAAGTAATAAACATTGCATGGGCGGCATAACCATATAATATATGTAACAAATATATTATACGGGAGTCGCCCATGAAAAAATTTTTGATAACTTACATTATTTTTATAATGCTTATTTTTATGCTTCCCGTAGCAACAGTCTTGCTGGGAAGCATAGGCAACAAAAACGTAATCTCCTCGCCTAAAATACGTAAATATGATATGGCACGCACGATAACGGTTTTTAATCACAAGTCGGGCGAAATCATGACTCTTGACAGCGAAGAATATCTTTACGGTGCGGTAAGTGCCGAAATGCCGGCTGAGTTTCCCCTCGAGGCGTTAAAAGCACAGGCTGTTGCGGCGCGCAGTTATCTTGAAAACAAGCTTGCAAATGGGTCAAATAAAATAGAAAAACACAGCGGTGCGGACATTTGCACCGACTCGACCCATTGCAAAGCATGGATTTCAAAAGCCGACCGGTTTGCTGCGTGGGATGCAGATAAAGCAGAAAGCTACTGGAACAAAATTACTACGGCGGTTGATGAAACAAAGGGTGAAATAATGGTTTATGACGGACAACCCGTAAACGCTGTTTTTTATGCAATTTCGTCTGGAAAAACCGAGCGAGCGTGCGAGGTATGGCAAGCGGATGTGCCCTATTTGCAAAGTGTAGAAAGTCCGCACGATGTAAACGCCCCCGGATATTTGTCTAGCGCCGAATTTACCCACAACGAGTTTAAAGAAAAAATGCTTGCATACGACAGTGAGGTGCGGTTTGACAGCGATAATCCCCAAGATTGGTATAAAAACGAAATCCGCAGCGAAGGTGGCGGTGTGCTTAGCTGTGAAATTGGCGGCAAAACCTTTAAAGGTCTTGCCGTGCGCAGTGCATTAGGGTTACGGTCGCATAATTATCAGCTTGAAATAACCGAAACAAAGTTTGTTTTTTCGGTAAAAGGGCATGGTCACGGCGTAGGAATGAGCCAATGGGGCGCAAAATTTTATGCCGAAGAGGGCAAAAACTATCGGGACATACTGCGAATTTACTACCGGGGAATTGGATTTGACAGCTTGTATAAAAGTTGATTTTTTTCTTGATTTGTCATGTCATGTGTGATATAATTATGCTTGAAAAAAAATCATGCAGGTGATATTATGGCAGTTATACAAGACGGCAGTACATATATTATGGATGCGGATGTTTCCGTAATGCATTCGGCACTCGGCAATTCTGTAGAAGAGCACACACACAGATTTGTAGAAATTGTGTATATTTTAAGCGGAAAATGCACTCACGTTATTGACGGTAAAAAATACCCTGTCTCACGGGGGGATTTGCTGTTTATAAACTATAGCAGCACGCACAGCATTTCGGGAAATCCCGATTCGGAGTATTATAATATTCTAATAAAACCGGAGTTTATCAGCGAAAATCTCTCGGCGCCGGAAAACGCCTTTGCTTTGCTGCAACTTTCGGATTTTGAGGAGTTTAGCAAAATTGTAAACAAAAGCAACTGTGTTATGTCTTTTTCGGGAACACAGCGTGATAAAATTGAAACGCTGATTTTTTCTTTGGAAAAAGAATTTTTTTCGCAAGCTCCGGGATGGCGGCTGGCGTTAAAATCCGGACTTAATCTGCTTCTTATTATGATTTTTCGCAAAATGTCCTTGCCGATGGAAAGTTCTTTTAACGGCATATCCGAGGAGCTTTTGGAATATATAAAAACACACAGCAGCGAAACACTTACCCTTGAAAAACTGGCAAAAAAATGTTGTTACAATCCATCGTATTTTAGCCGGCTTTTCAAATCATACACAGGGATGTCCCTCACAAATTATATAAAAACTGCCCGTATTGAACACGCTTGCAAACTTCTTGAGGCAACCGATATGAAAGTAACCGATGTTTTTTTTGAAGTGGGTTACAGCGATAAAACACGGTTTTTTAGGGATTTTAAACAGCTAAAAGGTATATCTCCTAAAGGGTACAGGGCTTCAAAAAAGTAAAAATCAAATACTTTTTTATGTCAAAATAAATACTTTCATAACCTCCGTTTTTATGCTATACTGAAATAAAAAACGGAGGTGTTTTTATGGAAACTCTTATGAGTATCAAGCTTAACAAAACAGAAATTATTGATAAAATCAGAGCCTGCTGGGTGGGCAAAAACATCGGCGGCACTATGGGTACACCTTTTGAAGGTCAGCAGAAGATGCAGGATATTGACGGGTTTACCTCGCCAAAAGGCGAGCCTCTTCCCAACGATGACCTTGATTTGCAGATTTTATGGATGCTTGCCCTTGAGGACGTAGGTCCACACGCCATCAGCCCGGCAATTTTAAGCGATTACTGGGTGAATCACATTCCTCCAAACTGGAACGAATACGGCGTAAGCAAAAGCAATATGCGCATGGGACTTCTTCCTCCGCTGACGGGCGAGTTTTGTAACGATGAGTGGAAAAACTCAAACGGCGCATGGATTCGTAGTGAAATATGGGCGTGTCTTGCACCGGGATTTCCGAATATTGCCGTAAAATATGCTATTATGGACGCCTGCGTTGACCACGGAATCTCCGAGGGCACATATGCCGAAATGTTTACGGCGGCACTTGAAAGTCTTGCTTTTGTAGAAAGCGACATCCGCACCCTCATTGAAAATGCACTTACATATATTCCCGAAAACTGCCGTGTTGCACAGTGCGTACGGTTTGTTATGAAAGAATACGACAAAAAAACACCCTGGCGGCAGGTGCGTGAGATGATTGTTGAAGAAGTCAAGGATTTAGGCTGGTTTCAGGCACCGGGCAACCTGGCATTTGTTGTGCTTGGCCTGCTTTACGGTGAGGGCGATTTCAAAAAAACACTCATTTATGCTATCGACTGCGGTGATGACACCGACTGCACAGGCGCAACCTGCGGTGCGATTTTAGGCATTGCCGGCGGCATGAAAGCCATTCCCGACGATTGGCGTGAATACATTGGCGACCGCATAGTTACCGTTGCCATTGACAGAGGCAATGTGTGGGGAATCCCAAACACCTGCGAGGAGCTTACACAGCGCACGGCAGAGCTTATTCCCTCTGTGCTCAAATGTCACAGGGTTTATATGGAATACACCGACGGAAAAACAGAGTTTGACAAAGAAAAAGCTTTGGGAATTTTAAAAGATGTTTCTGAGGATTTTCTGGAGCAGAGCAGATATTCATTTGAAGCGGTTCATCTGGGACACACAACAGTTGTTGTTGAGTATGAAAAAGCGCCGGAAATATCGCCGCTTGAAGATTTTGATGTAAAGCTTAAAATTAAGAATTTCCGTAACAAACAGTATCACTATGAATTTGACGTGATTTTGCCCGAGGGCTGGAGTGCGGACTACCGCCGCACAGCACACGTAGGATACAATACGCTGTGCACAAATAATCGCACAGAGTGGGAAATGACCATTCATGCAGGCGAAAAAACCGTAGCGGTCAACCGCATGTATGTGATTATTACCGCAAGCGAACATCCCAATCCCATTGTTGTGCCGCTTACACTTATAGGATAATAAATTGGGATTTTTCTTGACAAACACAATTAAGTGTGATATAATTCAATTAACAAAATATAAGCAGGGGAGCTTTTACAGGCTGAGAGGAAGCACTCGCTTCGACCCGTAACCTGATTCGGATAATGCCGACGTAGGTGGATTTATTTTTGCAGCAGCAATAATACGCCGCAGGGTTAAAACACCTGCGGCGTTTTTGTTAAAACTGTGTGCCTGTAAACCCGACAGCCGCCATTTGCGGCAGAAAGGTGTGTTATTTTATGAAAATTTCGGTTGACAAACTTACAACCTGTGCGGTGACAGTGGCTCTTTCGTCGGTGCTGAGCATGATTTCCGTATGGAAAATGCCTCTTGGCGGCTCAGTAACACTGCTGTCAATGCTTCCGGTGTGTCTGGTGTCAATAAAATACGGCATCAAAACCGGATTTTTGTGTGCGTTTATTTATTCGCTTGTTCAGCTGGCACTTGGATTTTCGGAGCTGATGACGTGGGGGCTTACGGCAGAAATTCTTGCGGGAAGCTTTGTTTTTGACTACATAATTGCATACTCCGTTTTGGGATTTGCCGGTATTTTCGGCAAAAAAAGCACACTTCGCATTTGCGGAGGTATTTGTTTTGCAATGAGCCTGCGGTTTGTGTCTCACTTTATTTCCGGCGTTATCCTTTTTGGTTCAATTGCTCCTGAAACCTGGAATCCTACATTGTATTCGGTGTGCTACAACGGTGCATATATGCTTCCGGAAATGATTTTTACGTCCGTAGCGGCGTTTGCGATTTTCCGTTTGCCGTCAACATCGGCAATTATTAAAAAAAGTAAATAAATATAACTGCGGAAAACGGTATGTTTTCCGCGGTTTTTTAACGCATGAAAGGTGTATTGTATAAATTCATATCAGAACCTTTCTTTTATATACACAGGTTTTTAAAAAAAATAAAAATAAAATAGTACAAATTAATTATATAGTATATTTACAACTATGCTCAAAGGACGTATAATATTTACAAAAGGAGCGTGATTTTTGTGTACATATACAAAAACGGCTTTTCAAAAAATGTGTTTTTAGAAGAGCTGAAAACAAACCCTCTTGCAAAACAGATTATGGATGCGGCAGATACCACCTGCAAAGAACTTGCCGGCACACCTATTCCCGAGCTTGAGTATTCAAAATTTAAACTTTTTGACAGCATCGGTGACCGCATAATTTATGAAAAACCGTATTTTGACCGTCGCCGCCGACTTGTAGGTTTTACCGTAAGAACCTGGCTTTTTGGCAAAAAGGAGGACATAACAGAGCTTGAAAACATTTTGTGGGCAATCTGTAACGAGTTTTCATGGGCATTGCCTGCACACGTGGGCGGTATTACAATGGGAAAAGATATATCCCGGTTTTCAGTTGATCTTTTTGCTTCCGAAACAGGGCAGTCAATCTGTGAGACTTTGTCGCTCTGCGGTGATTTGCTTGACCCATTTGTCACACAGCGTTGTGTAAACGAGGTTTTCAGACGTATTATTGAGCCTTTTGAAGAAAATGATGTGGAAAAATACCGCTTGTGGTGGCAGGATGCTTTGAGCAACTGGGCAACGGTTTGCGGCGGAAGTGTGGGAATGTGCGGTGTGTATCTTATAGAAGACGAAGCTCGTCTTAAAAAACTGACGGACCGTGCTGCTTACTCCTGCAACAAATTTATTGAAAGCTGTATGGATGACGGCTGTTGCCTTGAAGGCAATGCATACTGGACCTATGCAATGCTTTATTATGTTTCGTTTATGGAGCTTTTAAAATCACGCACCGGCGAGGATATTGTAAAAGACAAAAAGAAATTTGAAAATATTATAAATTTCCCCGTGAGACAATGTATGGGAAAAGGCAAAATCCCGGCATTTTCCGATTCTCACGAAAACGGCGGGCTTTATTTCGGTATAATGTGCAAGCTGCACGATTCCTATGGTGCAGGTATGCCGGACAGCGGTTATTATTATAACTATGCTCCCAGAACATCAACAAGAGGCGATACAAAAATATGTTCGGCAGTTCGTAATATTGCATGGTTTAATCCGGCACTCATTAAAGATACATCCGAAAAAAAAGATGTGGTTTTCCCTGACGGACAATGGGCGATAAAATACGGTGCAAACGACAGTATTTTAGCTATAAAAGGCGGTCACAACGGTGAACCGCACAACCACAACGACATCGGGTCGTTTGTGTTTATAAAAAACGGTGTTACCCTTGCTGCCGATTTGGGTGCACCGCTTTACACACGCGAGTATTTCCTGGGTGACAGATATTCGATTCTCAACGCCGCATCATGGGGACACAGCGTGCCGATTATAAACGGCGGATATCAGCTTTCAGGAAAAGAGCACCGTGCAACGGCTTTCAATGTGGACGAGGCGAAGGTGGCTCTGGAAATTGCCGATGCGTATGATAAAGAGAAAACCGGGCTTGAAAAACTTAGCAGAACAGCAATTTTCGACAAAGAAAATGCAAGCCTTGAAATAAAAGACAGATTTGTTTTTTCAAAAGACAAAAACACCGTTATTCAGCGTGTTGTAACCCATCTTGGTGCGGAAAAAGTCTCAGATAATGAGGTTTTGTTAAAAAGCGGCGAAACAGCGGTGGGTAAACTTATCTTTGCAGGCAAAGGTAAACTGTCAATAAATTTTGACAGCTACACCGTTCATAATACTATTGATGTTAAACGAAGCGTTTCTCTGATTGATTTTGAAATTGCCGGCGATAAAAATATTGAAACAAAATATACGATCATGGGTATGTAAAATTAAGGATGCTTTTCTAAAAGCCTTCCCTGTGTAAGGGAAGGTGTCGCACGAAGTGTGACGGAAGGGTTGTGAATAAAAAAACAACCTTTCAGTCTCGCATTTGCTCGACAGACTTCGTCCCGTTTGAAACAATGGTTTTTCTGCTTCACTACCGTTTGCATAAAAACCTGTTTCTGCACAACCCTGCGCCCTCGTTTCATCTGCCACTGGCAGCGCTCGGGCTCGGTTCCCCTTGCACAGACGAGCCTCCGGTCGGAAAACCACCACAAAGAAATTCAAAAACCGCTTAAAATGCAGATGATTTTATAAATAAGCTGATATAGTGTAAGGAGCAAAATTATGAACAAAGAATATGCAAAAAATATAATGGCACAAATTGTTGCACGAACAGAAAAAAATGCCTCAGAAATCGGCGTTGCGTCGCCTCACGTTGAACGTGACGGCAAGTTTGACAATATACCTTTCTGGGAATGGACAAGCGGCTTCTGGCCGGGACTTTTATGGGAGGCGTACCGTCGCAGTAAAAACGAAAAGCTGCTTGAAATCGCAAGAGGCTGCGGTGATAAAATCCACAGCATGATTGAATCGGATTTCTTTAATCTGCAACATGATGTAGGGTTTATATGGCTTTTATCTTCTGTGCGTGACTATGAAATAACCGGCAACAAAAACGCTGCAAACCGTGCGGTTTTAGCGGCAAATCTTCTTGCAGGACGTTACAATCCGGCAGGTAAGTTTATCCGTGCGTGGGGAACAGCTCCCGAATGCAGTTCAACAACCGGCTGGGCAATTATTGACTGCTCAATGAATCTTTCGCTTTTGTACTGGGCAAGTAAATACACCGGCGATATGCGTTATGCAAACATTGCTACAAACCACGCCGATACGGTGGTTGAGCATTTTATCCGTCCTGACGGTTCTTCAAGGCACATATGCTCTTTTGACCCGGTAACGGGAGAGTTTCTGACAGCCGTGGGCGGTCAGGGCAACGCTCCCGACAGTGCATGGTCAAGGGGCAACGCCTGGGCAATTTACGGAATGGCACTTACATACCGCCATACCGGCGATGTAAAATATCTTGATGCTGCAAAGCGTGTGGCACATTATTTTATTGCAAATCTGCCTGACGATTATGTTTGCCATTGGGATTTCCGTGTTGAAAGAAACGATGACACGCCCCGTGACACAAGTGCCGCTGCCATTGCCGCCTGCGGATTTTTGGAAATTGCACGCCATGTGCCGGAATGCGAAAAATTTGTATATAGAAATGCCGCAGAAAAGGTGCTGACATCACTTTACGAAAATTATTCTAATTTTGATGATGAAAACTGCCAGTCAATTCTCAACGGTGCAACAGGGCACTGTCCGGCAAATTACAATGTTAATGTGGGAATAATCTATGGTGACTATTATTTTGCCCGTGCAATAGGCGAGCTGAGCGATGGCATTGATTACCCGTGGATGTAAATTTGCCAATATTATCGAAAATGAAGCCTCCCCTTACACAGGGGAGGCGTTAGACTTTATAAACCTGTATGGGCGGAGCATAGCTCCGCCCGTTATATCAGATACACTGTGATATAGGCACTGTCCTCTACTCATCCTTTTTCAGATGCCAGATTTCGCTGTTGTATTCTTCAATTGTTTTGTCTGACGAGAAATACCCTGCGTTTGCAATATTAAAGAGGGATTTTCTGTTCCACTCTGTGCGGTTTTCATAGTCAAAAAACGCCTTGTTTTTAACTCGCATATAATCCTCAAAATCAGGAAGTGCCATAAAATAATCACGTGTTGTCAGCTCTTTATGAAGCCGCAAAAGTTTTTCCGCATCGCCTGTTTTAAGCATCTTTTCGCTGACAATAAAATCAAGCACGCCTTTAAGCTTGGGGTTGTTTTTTATAACCTCCGCCGGGCGGTAATTTCCGGCTTTATAGGTAGCAATAACCTCGTCGCTTGTTCTGCCGAAAATATAAATGTTGTCCTCCCCCACAAGGTTTGCAATTTCAACATTTGCCCCGTCCATTGTGCCGATTGTCACCGCACCGTTTAGCATCAGCTTCATGTTGCCCGTGCCGCTTGCTTCTTTTGATGCAAGAGAAATCTGTTCGGACAAATCGCAGGCAGGCACAAGCTTTTCTGCATATGTTACGTTGTAGTTTTCAACCATCACAACACGCAACGCATCCGCACATTCTTTGGCGGTTATTTTCTCCATGCACAAAATCAGGTGGATTATATCCTTTGCGGCAATATATGACGGTGCCGCCTTTGCTCCGAAAATAAAAGTCAGCGGTCTGTTTGGAATTTTTCCGCTTTTTATATCAAGATATTTTGAAATTATATACAGCATATTAAGCTGTTGACGTTTGTATTCATGCAGACGTTTTATCTGTATATCAAAAATTGCGTTTTCGTCAAGAATAACGCCTTTTTCACGGCTTAAATATTTCACAAGCCGCACCTTGTTTTTGTGCTTGATTTCTCCAATGCGGCTCAAAACTGCCTCATCGTTTTTAAAGTCAAGCAATTTTTTCAGTTCATACGCATCCTTTTTAAATCCGTCGCCAATAAGCTCTTCAATAAATCCGCACAAATCGGGGTTGCACCCCATAAGCCAGCGGCGGAACGTAATTCCGTTGGTTTTGTTGTTGAATTTTTTGGGATAAATATCCGAAAAATTTTTCAGCTCGGAATTTTTTAAAATATCGGTGTGGAGCTTTGCAACACCGTTTACACTGTATGAAAAATGAATATCAATCGCCGCCATGTGAACAAGCTGATTTTTGTCAATAATATAAACGCTTTCGTCTTTAA
>JAZNOL010000021.1:0-3542 GCA_045580815.1 Clostridia bacterium
GAACAAAATAGAGCACAACCGGAATTGCCATGATATAGAGCAGATAGTTACGCCTTAATTCATCGCCTATCCGCGCGCCCAAGCCGAGCTTTTTTTTGCTTACAACTTTTTGTTCATTCACTGTAACGCCCTCCAAAATAAGTAATATGCATATAATATGAATCTGATTTTGATGAAACATATTACACAATGTGACATTATTTGGCATACAAATTGCACAAATGTAAATATCACAACCAAATACTAATATATTATATATGAAATTTTTACAAAAATCTATAGACAAAACAATATTTATGTGGTATAATCCGATACATAATCATAATTTTTTTATTTTTACGGCTGAAAAGGAGAATTATTTTTATGAATAACCGCCAAAATGTGGACTACGGTCTTTTGTCATCGGGTGAATTTACGGTGAACGAAATTTCGGTTGCTCACCGCTATGTTACTCCGCCAAACACTTATCTTAGATATTCCAACGAGCACAAGCACGACAGAATGGTGTATGTTGTGTCGGGAAGATGCAGGTTTGATATGTTTAACGATAAGCCGACAATTGCATCAGCCGGTAACATTGTGTATATTCCCCACAATATTGCCTACCGCACCGAATGGCTCGACGATATAAGGGGTGAAGTTTATTCGATAAACTACATTATGAACGACACCGCCGGCCACCAGATTACCCTTTGCCCCGAAATACATATGTTTCACGAGTGCGACAATCATATGACCGACGGATTTTTTAAAGAATGTTATTATACATTTGAAAACGAGGGCTTTGGATTTGCCCTGAAATGCAAAATCACCTTTTTGCGATTGCTCCACACAATTGCAACAGCCGAAAACGAAAAGAAAAACTCAAAAATAGCCAAAGCCATAAAATATATTGAAGCAAACTATCTTGACGATTTCTCCATAACCGAGCTTGCCAAAATGTGCAACCTTGGTGAGTGTATGTTCCGACGTGTTTTCAAAAGCGAAACGGGCATCTCCCCTCTCAAATACCGCAACCGCCTCAGAATTATGCGTGCCTATGAGCTGCTTGTGTCGGAGGCGTGCTCGGTGACGAAAGCAATGGAGCTTACCGGATTTTATGATGCGTCATATTTTAACAAAACCTTTAAGGCATACACGGGCAAGAGTCCGTCGGAGATAAAAGGCAAAAAGCGTTAAAGCGAATGAAAGAAAAAAGCAGTGCGTTTATGGGCCAATCAACTGTTTTTTAGCTTTTGGTGCTTATCTTGCCTTTGGCATTTTAATAATCTGCATTTTTTGCCGACCGAAAATTAAACTCCGGCTATCAGCCGTCGAACAGAATTTTCTAAATCAATGCAGTGAAATGGGATTTGATTCTGCATTGATTTTCGGCAAAAAATTTGATTTTTAAAACCGATAAGCAAATACGCACAAAAGCAGTTGATCGGCTCCAACAGCGCACAAATCTGTAGTTTCGCACAAACCTAAAGTTCGTTTGGGTTCTCGAAGCAACTCTTTATGATAAAAGCTGTGTGTTTTTCGTAACGACTCTGCAGGAATGTGCGTAGCGGAGCAAGCCATTCCGAAGCCCTAGTGAAGAAAAATATACAGCTTTTATCCAACGTGCATATTCCATTCTTCCGCTTACATCAAATTCACTCAACAAACTCAAACTTCAGGCTGCAAGTGCTTTCTTCTTCGGGTTTTAAAAACTTAAGCTTGCCTGATTCGCGCATTGCAGCTCTGCCGTCGGGTGTGCAGTTGCCGGGTTCGAGCCCCATAACATATTCTCTCTCGCCCATCATTTTCCACTGGGTGAAAAACGGAAGCTCAGAGGTATTGTAGCTCATAACAACTCCCTTTGAAATTTCGGGATTATAGAGTTTTATGTTTGCTGTGCCGCTAAGCTTGTGATAAAAACACATTTCTTCATAGCCGTTTTGCGGCACTTCAACCTCAAGGCAAGAGTCAATGCCTGTGGCTGCGTGGTCATTGCGTGGGGCAACCTCACTTGACCCGATTGTGAGCTCGGCTTTTTCGCTGAGGAGCGGATAACCCATATTGCAATGATACAGAAGCTCAAAGGGCGAGGTTTTTGAACCGATGTTTTTAACCGTATCGGTCATATGTATTTCGTTTTTGCCAATGGGGCAAACATATTCTCTTTCGAGCATGAGGTGGTGACCAAACATTGCAGCATCACGTACAACTGCCTTGATGTGAATGTTGCCGCCATCAACCCAATAGGCATGGTTTTCGCATGGAGTGTTGGAAATTGTGCCGTGAAGAGGAAGCTCCTCGCCGTCGTCGGTGCAGGGGGAGCCAACAGCTGTGAGACCGCAGGTTGTTATGAAACCGGCTGTGAAAGATTTAAGGAATCCGGCACCAACGTTATCGTAATATTTGGGCGAAACAAAGCCGCAGGGAGCAAAATAACCCATGTTGTCACCTTTGAAGGTTACACGAACAAGGTCGGCACAGCGGTCGAGAGAAACCATAAATTCAAGACCGCCTCCCGTGCGAACACTGAGCACTCTCATTCCGTCGCCCTTTCCGCCAACAAGACGCATTTCTTCTACGCCGTATAGCTGATTTTCGTGTCCAATATAATTGTTCATTTTATCATCTCCAAAATTTTTTTATCTTTAATAATCAGATTTAACAGACTTAAGTTTATTTTATCACTTAGTACAAATTAAATCAACAACAATTTTTCTGCAAAGTGAGGGTTAATTATGAAAAAAATAATTTTTGTGTGTCACGGCAACATTTGCCGAAGTCCAATGGCAGAATTTGTGTTTAAAAATATGGTAGAAAAAGCCGGACTTTCTGACTGCTTTGAAATTTGCTCTGCCGCAACAAGCACAGAAGAAATTGGCAATCCGGTTCATCACGGCACCAGAAAAAAGCTGGCGCAGTTTGGCATTTCAACAGCTGGGAAGCGTGCCATTCAGTTTACAAAAAATGACTACGACAAATATGACCTCATAATAGTGATGGACCAAGCCAACTTAAGAAATCTTGGCTATATAATTGGCAGTGACACCAAGGGCAAGGTTTGCAAGCTGCTTGATTTTTGCGGCGGCGGAGACATCGCTGACCCTTGGTGGACAGGTGATTTTGACAAAACCTACGACGATGTTGAAAGAGGATGCAAAGCTCTTTTGAGTTACCTGACCGAAAGAGAATAGTTTGAAATTATTGTTTATTGCTGAAAGCAATAAACAATAATTAGCTAAATTTGCCTTGCGGCAAGCTAAATAGACCATAGGTCAGCTAAATTGCCTCCGGCAGCTAAATTGTGCTTCGCACAGCTAAAAGGCAAATTTTATTTAGCTGCACTTTAGTGCTATTTAGCTATTGAGCATAGCGAAATAATTTAGCTTTGAGCTTTAGCAGTTGCGTTAGTATCCGAACCCGTTTTGGGTGCGTGTTTTTACGCCACTGCATCGTTAAAATACTCGCAAATGCGTCAGCATTAGCTGCGTTTTTGCCTTACATTGCCGCAAAAACACAGCACCGAAAATTCTTTGAACCTAAAACAAAGAAAAATTGTGACT
>JAZNOL010000022.1:0-18089 GCA_045580815.1 Clostridia bacterium
CTTTCTGTTTTTAAAAATTAAACAACAAAAAAAGACCGCACAATCTGTAAACACAGTATTTTCGCGGTCTTTAACTTTGGTACACCATCAGGGGCTCGAACCCTGGACACCCTGATTAAGAGTCAGGTGCTCTACCAGCTGAGCTAATGGTGCATTTCAAACAACATAAAATATTATATCACAGTTTTGACAAAAAGTAAATAGGTTTAAATAATTTTCACTATTTTTGCTGTTTTATACAATAAACCGACTTGATATTTAACATATTATTGTATAAAACAGCCACCTATCATAATATTTAGTTGTTTTTCAGTTTTTTTATAACGGACATATATCCTCCGTCACCGTAATTAAGGCATTTATTTACCCTTGAAATTGTTGCCGAGGATGCACCTGTTTTTGCGGCTATTTCATTAAAAGTAAGCCCTTCGTCCAGCATACATGCAACCTCAAGCCGTTGTGAAAGAGATTCAATTTCTTTTACTGTGCATATATCGTCAAGAAAAATTCTGCATTCCTCAGCATTACTTATAAGCGATATTGCCTTACAAAGCAAGTCGGTATTTTGTTTTTTATTTTCATTGTTCATAAAAGCACCGCCTTTTTAATTAAAGCATTTTATTAAGAAACGCTCTTACTCTTGCATTCTGCGGATTATCTATAACCTGCTGCGGAGTGCCATCTTCGGCAATAACACCTTCGTCCATAAAAATTATACGATCAGATACGTGTTTTGCAAACTCAATTTCATGAGTAACTATAATCATTGTTGTGTCTTTGAGAGCAAGGTCTTTTATTACTTTAAGGATTTCGCCGGTCAACTCCGGGTCAAGTGCTGATGTTGGTTCATCAAAAAACAACACCTTAGGATTAAGTGCCAAAGCTCGTGCAATTGACACCCTCTGCTGCTGACCTCCTGAAAGCTCGCATGGATAGTTATTCATTTTGTTTTCAAGACCTACACGAGCCAAAAGTGCACGTGCTTCTGCTTCTATTGACTCAAATATCTCTTTTTTGTTTGTTTTAAAATCCGGTCTTTCTTTTGCCAAAAGTTTTGGTGCAAGTGTAACATTATCAAAAGCAGTATATTGTGGAAAAAGATTAAACGACTGGAAAACAAGGCCAAAATTCAACTGACGTTTTCTGATTTCAGCAGCTGTAGGACGTTTTTCCAATGCATTAAATATAACTTCACCGTCTACGCAAATCTCGCCTTTATCTGCTGTTTCAAGAAAATTTATACAACGCAGAAGTGTTGTTTTTCCGCTTCCTGAAGACCCAAGGATAGAAAGCACGGTTCCCTCTTCAATTGAAAAATCAATTCCTTTTAAAACTTCTGTTTTGCCAAAATTTTTTACTAAGTTTTTAACTTCTAATATAGGCATAATATCTCTCCTTACACTTTATAATAGGACAGCTTTTTCCCAAAAAATCCGAAAAGAAGCGTCAAAATTCCTACAAAGGCAAGGTAAAATACCGCTGTATAAAACAGTGGCCACATAAGACCGTACCCAGCATAGTTCTGTGCTGCCTGTATTATCTCAACAATCATTATAACTCTTGCAAGAGCTGTATCTTTAACAAGTGTTATAACTTCGTTTGAAATCGGAGCAAGAATTCTTTTTACAACCTGCATAAGTATAATTTTAAAAAAAATTTGCGTTTTTGACATACCCAGCACCTGGCCTGCCCCATACTGACCTTTAGCAACACCTTCTATACCTCCTCGGTATATCTCCGAAAAATAACACGCATAGTTTATTACAAATGCCGCTACTACAGAAGAAAATCTTGTAAGCACCGGTTTTCCCAAAAGAAAGCCCGGAACATAAAAGAATATTATTATCTGAAGCATGAGAGGCACTCCGCGTATAATCCAGACAAAAGTTTTAACAATATATGCCAGAGGTTTGAATTTTGACATGGAGCCAAAAGATATTATAAGACCTAAAGGAAGCGCTAACACAAGTGTTAGCGCAAATATCAGGCATGTGTATTTAAGACCACCAATCAGGCTTAAAGTTACTTCCCAAAATCCCATTATTTTTCTTCCTTATTATTCAATAGTTTCTACTACTTTAAGAACATTTTCAAAACCGTATTTTTTTGCAAGATTCATAAGTGTGCCATCAGCATCAAGCTCTTTTATAGCGGCATTAACTTTTGCAGTAAGGTCGCTGCCCTTTTTGAAGCCAACTGCATAAATTTCGGAATCAAGTTCGATTGCATCTACGATAGCAAGATCTGCATAGTCACCGTTTCCGCAAATGTTCTGAGCAAGAATAATATCAACAACAATGAAATCAACTGCGCCTGATTTCACTTCAGTAAATGCATTAATCTGTGCTGTTGTTGAGAAAATTTTGTCTGCATCTGTAACACTTTCTGCATAAGATGCCCCTGCGCTTCCACCTTCAACACAAGCTGTTTTGCCTTTAAGGTCTGCTTCTGTTTTGTAAGCATCAAGATTGTCTTTTTTAACAACTACACACTGCTGGTTAAGCATATATCCATATGAGAAATCAACAAGTTCGGAACGTGCGATGCCATCATCTGAGGAGTTAGCTGTAAAACCGTTCCAGATACAGTCAATCGCGCCTGAATTAAGTTCGTTATATTTCTGTCCCCAGTCGATAATCTGGAACTGAACATCCATACCAATTTTTTTACCAACAGCCTGGGCAAATTCTGTTTCAAATCCTGTCCAGTTACCATCAGCATCCTGCTCATTCATGTTTTCAAAAATTGTTACGCCGCAAGTAAGAACCTTGTCTCCTTCATCTGCTGCTTCTTTGCTGCCACAAGCCGCAAACGCAAATGCCATACAAAGTACCATAAGTAATGCAATAATTTTTTTCATTTTTCATCTCTCCTAAATGGTTTGTTTTTTTATTGTAACACTAGTTTATCACTTTAACGCATTAAAGTCAAGTATTTTTTTATTTTTTGTCACTTTTCAACAATTGCTTTTTATTAATTTAGTATATTCTCATGCAATTTCACAGCATTTTATCGTCTGTTGTTTGATACCAATTTTCACTTATATCTGTATAAAAAACAGCCGCATATATTAAATGCGGCTGTTTTTATTTTAAATCTAATTACAGATTGTTTGTTTTCCAATCTTTTGCTTCGGCTTTTGTAAGCGGAACAATTGTTTCCTCAGTGTATTTGCTTTCAGCTCCGCCATTAGCATAAACGAAAAATGCGCCTTTTTTTGTCTGATATAAAATTTCTTCATAACCTGTGGGATCGCCAAAAGTACCACTTGACATTCTGCCTATTTCTATAGCAGTTTCTGTGTTATAAGTAACTCTGTTAATAATTTTTTTCATAATACGTTTCTCCTTTTTATTTCACATCTATTTTTGCATACTCTTTGTCATTCATTTTTATTTCCGCCTGAGCATTCCACTCATCGGTATATTTCTTTTCTTCAGCAACTTCCAGATAATATTCAAGATTGCTTATTTTATAGTTTCTTTCTTCGTCGCTTGCTGACTGAGCAAGATATTCTTCATAAGAAATAACCTGTTCACGTTTCAAAATATGATAGCCAAAACTTGATTTAACCGGCTCACTTATTTCGCCTTCATTAAGCTTAAACGCTGCATCTTCAAATTCTGCAACCATTGAACCATCCTGAGCAAATGTGTATCCCCCCGGATTAGTCGCAAGCCCTGTGTCCTCAGAAAGACTATTCATAAGCACATCAAAGTTACTGCCTGATGTAAGTTTTGCAAAAGCATCATCTGCAAGCTGTTTTGCTTCTTCTTCGGTACGTTTCTGCTCACCTGTCGCAGGGTCGGATGTTAAAAACAGAATGTGTTTTACTGTTCTGTAATTTGATTTATAATATTCAATTACAGCATCTTCACTTATATCAATTTTCCCATCTTCTTTGTAACCTGCAAAAAGCTCACTTCCAAGATATGCTTTTTCAAGAGCAGCATCAATACCGGCTTCGGGCACGTTGTACTTTTCTACAACAGCAGCCATCTGCGGTTTTGCACTGTTTATAAGCCTTGTAGCTTCCGCAGTTTTTGCCGAATAACCTGCTTTTTTTGCCTCTTGCGCAACAATTGTTGATGTAATTATATTATCAAGTGCTTCTTCTTTTACAAATTCACCGGCTTTTTTACCCTCAATTTCTGTTGAAGTCCAAAAATCCTCTGTTGCTTCTTGTAATCCAGCAGATTGTAAAAGCTGTTCTTTGGCAATTGCAAGATAATACATATATTCGTTAAGTGTTACATCATCTCCGTTTACTGTTGCAATTGATGTTGTATCAACAACATTAATAAGGCTACAGCTGCAACCGCAAAGCATAATTGCCGTAAGGCAAAAAACAATTACGGTCTTAAACGTTTTACATTTCATAGTTCTCCTCCTGTATATATACTTTTATATGTTAATTATACAATAAATATTTTTTAATTGCAAATAATTATTAAGAATGTAATTAAATTTTAACATTTCTTGTGGTTTGTTACATTTTTATTACACTGCATTAATATGAAATTGAATCGAGCACATATGTTTGAGACATAGAATTGACTCCCGACCCCGGAGTTCCCGCAAAAGGAGAAACGGTTACTTCAACCGTGTTTTTTTCTGTAATTTCAAGCACACGTTTTGTATAATGACCGGATGAAATACCAACTACCGCAAAACCTCCGCTTTTTCTTGCGGAAACATAATATATCCAGTTGTGACTGTCCATCTCACCGGCTGAACCAAGAATTTCTGCAACAATAAATGTATAATCATCTGTTTCACATTTATCAAGTGTTTTATACTTAACGCCGTCATCATACGCCGAAAGCACCTCATCATAAGAGATTTGAGGCATTTCGGCTTCTTCAACTATTGATTTTACTTTTTCATAATCAACGTCACAAAGATACGTCACCTCTTCCCTTTTATAGCACAGACCGATTTGTTCTTCATTTATATCAGCCGTTTTTAAATAAAGAGGTTTTAAAACTCGTTCTTCTTGCCAAAAGCCTTCTGTATCTTTAAATGTTTGACCTTCATAGTCAAAATCACTGTAATACATATTCCATGGACTTCTGGCAGCAGTTATGATATTGTTCGATTGTTTAAAAACCGTTCTGTCAACTGCTCCACGAATAAAATGATTGCCCGTATCATTAATGGGATTAAGATGGATTTCTCGGTTTTTTGCATCCCATCGATAATTTGAAAGAAACTTTGAATATCCATATTCGTTGTTTACACTCCCGTCTGATGCGTTCCCGATATCTTCAATGCAAACGGCAGTTTTTCCGCCGATATTATATCCTTTTACTAAAAATCCGTTCAAAATCACCTGTATGTCGGTTTCATAAATTTCGCCTACTATTTCGCCTGTTTTACCACGGCTTATTTTGGGGCCGTAGCCTCCGCCGGCATATTCCAATTTTGCAGTAAGTAATCTTTCTTCATCGTTGTATTCACAGTTAACGCCGTAGTATCTGTTGCCGTCCGCATTAAGGTCTTCAAGAATAATCGCCGTTTTGCCGCCTACATTATATGATGGTACCGGCAGAGAGTTTATGTACGCAATTATATCTGTAGAATAAATATGTCCGCACACATCACCGACACCTGCATAAACAGACATACATATAGCAAAGATAAACCAAACGATTAGCGTTACAGTTTTTTTCATTATGCATCTTCCTTTTTATTTTTTTCTTCTTTTATTTTATCATAATTGTACTGTTTTTGTCAATATACAGCTTGTTTTAAATAACAAAAACGGCATCAGTTTTTGCCAATGCCGCTTATCATTTATCGCACTTCCTTTTCCCATGACAACACTCTGCCATCGCTTGCCGAAATTTCAGCAGAATATTTTACATCATTATAATAAAACTCCAAGTCGTACACAAGTTGTCCGTTTTCCGCATCAACCTCAATTTTAATTGGTCCTATATCTTTCTCGGAAATACCGGCTTTTTCAAAAGCAATATCTTTTGCCCGTTGTACCGTTATTTTACTATCTCTTATGATTGCAATCATTTTCGGCCAAACACCGTCTACCGTTTGCGAAATAAGTGCTCCAACCGTAATTCCAACTGCAAACATTATTACTGCTGTTAATATACTTACCTTTTTCACGCAAAAACTCTCCTTCGTTTTTGCACTTATTTTATCCATTTTTTCATTTTATATCCGCAGATATACAAACGTTTATTCTTCCTGATTTATCGTTGCAATCAACAACCGTTAAAAAACCATCTTGAACTGTTTTTTCGCGATGTCCGTTTACTAAAACATAATCGACCGGATTTTCGCAGTAGAACATAAACTCACCGCCCTCATAAAGAGTCAGGCTGTTTTCGGTGCGGTGAATTATGGATTTCATCATAGAGTATTTTCCTTTATTTCCAAGATATGCAAATCCGTTTTTAACAGGAACGACCGCAAAAAGTCTTATATCATCACGGTTTTCAAGAGAAAAATCTATTTTTTCATTTTTGCTTATAATTTTTGCTTCTTTTGAAAAATATTCATAAACAAGAACCTTGTCAGCATCTGTTTCATAGAAATTATCAAAAGAAATACTCCCCGTTACTGCCGATTTTTCGTCCTCGCTCAAGTTAAACGCCGCAAGCATCATACCATCGCCACATTTTGACCACAATTTAAAGGCATTTCCGGATGTTTTCGGATTTACCGTCAGGCAATCCGATGTAGGTACAGCCGGACTGTCGCAACGCAGAATTCTGCCGTCCGAGAATACAAGCGGCTCAATAATATCTTTGCGGCTTTTTCCGATGGGATCGCTTATATAAATCGGGCCTCCGCTTATGGCACGCAGAACACTGTTTTTAAGTGCCTGAGTATCCCCTGTCCACCACATATCCCAGTCGCACCACAGGAAATTCCCTTGCATAAAAGAATTGTAAGAACACTGCATTATATGATGAATGAACCACTCTCGGTTTTCCGGCTGAAAATCGTCACTTGCACGGGATATATTACTACTTCGGCGATTAAACATATTCTCCTGTGCCATACCCATGCAGTTTATTGTTTTGTTGTCAAAATATGCTCCTGCCGAGGCTTCGAGTGCTGTCTGGATATTTTTTGCAATCTCCCCTACCGGTGCTCTGCCTTTGAAATATCCTCTGATAAAGCTTTGGTTATCAATTTTTACAAAATCGGCACCACTGTGTTTTAAAAACGAATGGTAAGCATTATAAAATCCGAACGCCTTTTCAAGCTCAAAGCTGTGAACAATACGTCCGTCGCCTGTTTTTGTGAGATATTGTGAAAATTCCTTTGCAACAACGCCGCAAGGGTCAATCCCTTTCCACGAGCCTGTTGTAGGATGCCACATACCAACCTTTATACCATATTTTTCGTGAAGCAGGTCAATAGTATTTTTAAGTCCTCCGGGAAATCTTTCGTAATCTGCTTCAAAGTCATATAGCTTTGTTACTTGCATAGTTGATTCTATTTCTTTAAAAGTAGAACATTTTTTTGCATTAAGTCCGTCAATATGCTCCCAGATGCAGTCGATTATCCCCCATTTTACCGGGATACTTTTTTCTTTAAACTCATCAAACTTTTCGCAAAGTCCATCCTTGTTTACGGAAATATGCATTGCATCCCAGCTACACCAGCCAAGATATTCAAAAACCTCGGGATACCGTTTGTTTTCACGTATATCACCGCCGGTGCCGAGCAAATCAAGTGCAGTCTTTGTGCAGGCTTTTGAAATCTCATAAGGATTTTCTCCCTCACCGATTACAAAAGCAAGACCATTGCAACGGTTAAGTCCTACACACCAGCTGTACATCTGAAACTTAAATCCGCCGGTGTCACCTTTCATTGTACATTTATACTGCTCACTGCATACCGGAAGAATGTATGTAAACATATCACCGTTTTTCACGGTAAGTGCCTGCGTATCACCGGGAATATCCTTAAAATCCGTGCCGAAAGACGGTTCACACCAAAATTCACTATGAAGATATACAGCACTGTATTCCACATTTGCACCTCCCTGCGGCACAAAAAGCTCAAGAGCACATTCGCTGTTTAAATAATCAATGTTATCAAAAGTAAATTCCGCTTCTTTAACGGTGCAATCGGCAAAAATGCCGTAAACATCGCCATCTTTTTCAGTTCTAAGACACAGGGTTATATCTTCCCTGTCATTTTTGAAAAATACGGCATTCTCTGTTTCGTCGTATTGTTTCAAAACAGCCTTTTTTCCGCTTTGCAAACAAACCGTAGGAACAATGTTTTTAAGTATCATTTTTATATTCATTTATATCACCCTCAAACTATATCGTTGTAGTTATTATACTACAAAAAGTACCTACTTGTCAAGTTTTTTTAATAAAGAAGCTACAGCAAAATGATTTTATTTCGCTGTAGCCTTAAAATTATTTCAGATAAATTGTTTTCTGTGTTGCAAATTTTTCTGAAGAAATCTGCACACAAACACTTTCGCCCTCATAGCTTTCGGGCAGTTCAAATGTGAACGAATATGCACCGTTTGCATTTGAAGCTCCCACATCCTGATAAAGAATATAATCAGCATATGTGCCTGCTGTAATCAGCTGTTTCTGCGTATCTTCGTTAAATGCAGTTACAATACATGTTTTATTGGGTGCATTATCTTTAAGCACGCCCGAAACTGTAATCACACCGTCAACAATTGAAGCTGAAACCTTTTCATCGTCTCCGAAATAAGAGACAGATTTTGATTTCATAATCGGTCTGATTGCAGAAACACCGTCAAATACAAAGAATTTTGCATTATCATATTCAGGCAGATTTTCTGTTAAAAAGCTTGTTTCGATGTTTGTGCCGCCATATACAAACTCCTGCACCTCTGAAGCAACAAGAGCACCGTTTTTGTCATATGCCGCCATAATAACAGCCACATTATCCCCTGAAGCTGATTCTGTGGGCATTTCAACTTTTATATTGATGCTGTTTTCATCTTCTAAAAGCCACACACTGTTTGCTGTGTTTTCAAGAATAATCTGACCTTCTTTTGCAATCTCGTTAACACATTTTATATAACTGGGATTTTCTCCCTGTGTTATGCTGTAAGAGCCTGCTGTGTTTTCAACAACTGTCATGTTGCCGTTCATATCATAAACCTCAAAATACGGTTTATTGCTTTCTACAGTAAATGTAGCTCCGGCTCTGCCATCCTCTTTCCATATGCAGTAAACATCTTCGTCTTTCTCGGTTTTATATTTATATGCATAATAATCGTCAGCAGAATCAACATCGCCGACAAAAGTTGCGTTGCCGATAATATCGTTAAACGCACAGGTTGTAATATACGCCGGTTTTGCCGCAAACGGTGTGCGGTAATTGTGAGAACGGAGTATGCCGAAGTTATGTTCATATTCAAACTGAGCACAACCGTTGTTTACAAATGCGTAATGGAAATATTTATCAATACGGTTCGGATTGCTGTTTATTGCTAAACTTCTGGGATACCATTTTGCCTGGTTAGGTTCTGTTGTAACAGCATTTGCTGTTTGAGGAGCAAAGCTTACCTCACGTGTTGACCAGCCGTTTTCGGTTATCCAAGCCTGTTTTGATGAATCATATTTTTCAAGCAAATCGTGGTGTTGCTGCATTGTGGGGAAAATATACCATGTTTCAGGTCCGCCCAGAGTATCGTAAACATGCATACTGAACGCATCACAATAGTTGAGTATGCCGTTTTTATAGCAGTTTTCAATCCATTCTTCTTCATATCTGCCAACGGCACCTGCACACACAAACGCCTCGGGATAAGCCGCTGTTACGTTTTCGTACATTGTTTTTGTAGCTTCAACATAATACGGATAGTTGTCAGGATTGTGCGTACCGCCTGTTGTCAGGTTGAATTCATTGGGTGCTGTGAAATAATCAGTATATTCTTTGATTGCATTTGCCGTAGCATAACAGAATTTTCCATATGCTTCACGGGCAGACTGTTCTTCCAGCCAGTAGGGATATGCGTCATAGTCCCAGTGACCGCAAGAAAGAATTGCCAGCATTTCAAGACCGATTTCATCAAGATATTTGTTTGCGTACATAAGTTTTTCGGGAATCACATAATTTCCGAGATTGTCACGTGTTTCTATTTCCATCCAGCCGTGAGTTGTACGCGAAAAACCGTAGCCGGCGTTTTTTGCCAAATCAGCTATGGCTTTTATGTCTTCCTTGGAATAAATATCCCAGTTAAAATGAATGTTTGTACCGAAACGCATATTGATTTCGTCTGCTGTGCGTGAACGCGAAAAATCTATAACCTGGGTTTGTTCTATGTTATTGCCGTTTGGTGAAATATACAGCAAATAAACACCGTAAGGAATATCTGTCAGCGTAAGAGTTGATTTGCCGTTTGAAACAGCCGCACTGCCGGAGATTACGTCCTTGCCGTCATATGTTTTTACTGTGTATGTATAGCTTGAAGCAGGATAACTGCCGCTTAAATCTTCAACAGTCACATCAAATTTAACCGGGTCACGCTCTAAAAAGATGTTGCCGGGTTTGCCTGTTTCAGCAGTAATTTTATATGGAGAAATTGTTGATAATTTTCTTACCGTAACAGAGGAAATCAGCACATCAAACGGTGAAGTGCCCATGAAGCTTTGCTCATCTGAGGTTATATTGGCATCGCTTGCCAGAATCTGAAAATCGTAGCTGCCGCTGATACCGTTTGCAAAACGGGGATTGTAAAGAGTGAAAGTGTGAGTTTCCCATGTGTTTGTGGGAGTCATCTGCACAAAATCCCATTCTTTTTTCCCGTCCTCCGCATCATAATACAGCATAAATCCGCCGTAGCTGTCGTTATAATATGTAACGTCAATTTCAAGTGTTGTTTCAGGAGAAGCGTTGTATAAAACCGAGTCTGTGATGTTACAGCAGATTGTTGCGAGAGATGCGGTTGCGCTGTCAAGACGCCAGCCTTTTAAATCTCCCTGAGTTTCGACCGTCGGCTGATGCACAAGCAAGCTCGCAGTCATATTGCTTGTTGTAGCCAGTCTCTTTTTAAACTCTGCCGATGCAATAGTTTCGCTTTCGGCAGAAACTACGCCCGGAACAAGTGTTAGTGTTATAATAAACGCAAGAAAAATTGCGATTTTTTTCATGTTCATTGCTATCTTCCTTTCGGATAACAAAATGTGATTTTTAGCTGTGTACTAATGTGAAAATAAACACCGCAGCAGGAAACTCCTCCTGACGGAGAATCTTTAGGTTTGCATCGTCTTTTCGCCTCCCTTGTGCAAAGGGAGGTGGATTTGCCGCAGGCAAAGGCGGAGGGATTGTAACGCAAAAACAGTTGTTTTTGGAATTTTTAAATTTCACCTACAATCCTCCCGTCACACTACGTGTGCCACCGTCTCGCTGCGGCTCGGTCACGTACGGCTCTGACAATTCCCCGAATTGTCATTCACTACCGTGCAAGCTCCGCCCTTTACACAAGGAGGGCTTTGAACTGTACCGTTTTATAAACTGTGCGCCGCAAAATGCGGCGCACATATTTAATCAATTAACCAAATTTCGATTATTCACCGATTGTTGTAGGTGCTGTAATCGGAGCTATTTTTGTGATACCGTCAAATACAAATGCTTTAACTGTGGTAGCACTTGCAAGATTTGCATCAACAGTTACAGGAATTGTAGCTGTATCGCTGTAAGCGCCGTCTGCCGCAAGAGTGTAAGGCAGAGTTGCTACACTTACAAGTTTGTTTCCTGCATAACCTGCAAGAACAATCCATGCTTTTGCATCTTCTGCTGATGTGTTGATAACAGGAACTTCAACAGCGATTGAATCACCTTCTGCGATGTCAGCAACACTTGCAATATCGCTGTCGCCTTCTTTGATTGACGGAACAGCAAATTTAATTTCGCCCTCGTCAGCTGTGAATGTGTAAATAACGTCACTTGCAAGACCAAGACCGTTTGCTGCCGGTGCACCTGCACCAACAGTAATTGTGTATGTTTCTCCTGCATTAAGAGCGTTTGTAAATTCAACTGTTGCAACGTTAGTTGCTGTTGATACTGAATATTCAGCATCGCCGCTTACTGTGATGTAAGGAATAACATCGTCACTGATGTCTTTTGAGAATACGAGGTCAACTTTTGTTGTACCTGCCGATACAGTTTCAGCATAAGCTGATGTTGTATCATCATATTTTACAAATTCAGCATTTTCAATAATGGGATATTCCTGAACATTTTTAACAACGAGGTTGTCGATACCCATGTTAAGAGCATCATTTTTTCTGTTGCCCGCCAAACCGTTAACGCCCATAACAAATTCTGTATAAACACCGTCTGTCACATTACCCGGCATTACATCGCTTGTTGCAAGGTAAGCACCATCACGGTATATGTCATAGTAGTTGCTGTCAAGATCAACTTCAATTTTGTATGTATGCCACTCGTCTTCATAATCAAGGTTTACACCTTTTGCAATTTCTCTGTTGTTTGTTGAAGTGATTTTCTGAGCATAGTCAGCAGTTGAAGTAAAGATACTTCTCATGTTTTTGCCAGGTTCATCATGACTTATGCCGGTTGTTTCCTCCCAAACTCTATAACTGTCAAGAACGGCATTTGTCATAAACAGAGTCCCCGGTAATAAAGCACCGTTGCCGTATGTAAGGTTTTTATCTTTAAATCCGAATACAACTTTGTATAACTGTGCATCATCAATATAGCCCGAAATATCGTATGTATCGCTAATTTTAAGATCAAATTCTGCAACAAGTTTACCGGTTGAAACACCGTCAGTAGCATTCTGGAAAGGAATTCTTATTCCTTGGTTATGTTCTCCCCACCAGTTTGAGTAACCAAAGTCAAAATAGTTATCGCCGGTGCTACGTTCTCTCATATCTGCCATCTGGTGAATATAACCATTATTACCGCCCCAACCTGCATTTGCATTTGTAAATCCCCAGTAATAATACATATCTGTTAATGCAGCAGCTGCTGCACGATCCGGAAATGCATAAGTGTTGAAGTCATTTTCGTAAAGAACAGTTTCCTGTGTTGCAGGATTTGTTGTGAAGTTGATTTTTGAGCCTGCTGTAATTACATTGCCGTTAAACCATGATGCGCCGATTGCTTCACCGAATGTAAGAGAATATGAAGCACCGCTTTCAAGGTCTGAAGCAAATGTAAATCTTAATGTGTCGCCTGAAAGTTTTTCAACAGATGTTGCCTCAACAGCTGTGTCTGCACCTGCTTTCGCAAGTGTGAAGCTTGAAGCTGTAAGGTCTGCAATGTCCTTTTTGTCTACAACATAATCAAGTTTAACGTCGATTGTATTTGCTGTGTTTGCTACAATTTTTGCACCGAAATCATTGCCAAGACGTTCAATTTTAACGTTGTCAAGCCAGATTTCTGCGTTACCGTCCTGTTCGCCGCCGCTTACAGCAAAGTCAATTTCGTTATATTCCATAATCTGTCTCAGATAATCAGCTGAGCCGCCATATGTTGCAACATAGTTACCGTCAAGATAATATGACATTGAGCCGCCATCGTAGTCAATAAGAATATCTACATCATACCATTTGTCTGTTTCAAGGTCTCTTACTTCTTTATTGTCCACCATAGCTACGTCATGATACTGGATAGCAGCTGCTGTCTGGAAGAGAATCTGTGCCTGTGTGAAAGCTTCGCCGGAATACTCGTCAGTATAGTCTGTAACCATAACTGTTATGGGATAAGCTTTGTGACCGTTATCACCCCAGAAAGATGTGTTCATCCAGAACAGGTCTTTTGAACCGATTGTTCTGCCGCCGGGAACATAAATATCATAAGAAAGAAGTGTTCTGCCGGTGTTGATTGTTGTTTTGCCAAAAGGTGCCCATGCTGACTGATAATACATTGCACCAGCCGAACCGTTTGCACCAACTTTGTCAGCCGAAACAAAAGCAGTTGTGCCGTGGTCTGTGCCTGAGGTTTTTGTTGCAATGGGGTCATAAAATGCCGCCCAAACTCTTTTGCCTTCGCCATAGAGACCGTCGCCACGGATTTCGCTTCTGTAAGCTGCGTTGTCATTGTTTAAAACAGGATCGCCATCGAAATCGTCAAAAACGATGACACCTGTTTCCGGCATTGTTGTTGCTATGTATTTCGTCGCAGATACAGAGCAAGTTGCCATGAGCATTATTGCAATAAGCAAAAATGCCATAAATTTGTTTTTCATAAAAAATACCTCCTGAAAAAATTTTTGGTTGTGTTTCGGTTTAAGGCTATGCGGAACCGCAAACCGAAACACAGATTTTAATTTGCCATTTACAGTTTATCACATTTTGTGGGTCAAAACAATACACCTAAAATGATATTTATACCACTATAACACCAACTTTTTAAAATTCACCCACATTACACACTTTTTACGCATAAAAAGTGCACCTTATACACAAAACCGCCGCAGAAAAATTTCTGCGGCGGTTTGCCAATTTATTAAATTATAACACTTACCGAATCAACGGTCAAAGCCTTAAAATTATTCTGTTACCGCACTTGTAACAACTGCTGCGTCTGCAAGCGGATTTTTTGTTACAAGGTTATTGAATACAAAGGATTTTACTGTATCTGCATTTGCAAGTGTTGCATCTGCCTCAACAATAATTTCTGCTGTATCGCTGTAAACATCGTCAGCTGACAAATGGTATTTCAACGGTATTACACCTGTGAGCTTGCCGCCTGCATATGAGGTAAGAACAACATACGCATTTGCATCCTCTGCCGATGTATTGATTACAGGAACTTCAACAGTAATTTCATCACCTGTTTCAATTGAAGAAACATCACTTATAACTGTATAACCTTCTTTGATTGACGGAACTGCAAAGATGATTTCGCCTGCGTCGGCTGTGAAAGTATATACAGCTTCATTGCCAAGTTCAAGACCGTTTGCATTTACTGCGGCAGCATCAACTGTTACAGTATATTCTGTACCGGGCTGGAGACAGTTTTCAAAATCAATTGTAACTGTGCTGCCGTCAGGAGTAATGACAGCAGAATCTGCACCTACACCCGCAACTGTAATATACGGAATTATTTTGTCGTCAACCGGTGTTGAGAACACGAATTTAACCTGTTTTGTGCCTGCCGAAACAACCGCTTCATAATCATTTTCTGTATCATCGTATTTAACAAATTTTGCATTTTTGATAACCGGATATTCCATAATATTTGTAACTTTAAGGTTATCAATACCAACGTTGAAAGCATCTTCAGATGTAGAGCTTCTTGGACCTGCCGCACCTACAACAAAGTTGCTGTAAACACCGTTTTTATAGTTGCCGGGCATATAGTTTGATTTGTTAAGATATACGCCGTCACGGTAAATTGTGAAGTTGTCATTATCAAGGTCAACTTCTATTTTATATGTATGCCATTCGTCTTCTGCATCAACAGTTTTTGCTACAAGAAGTGATCTGTCTGTTTTTGATGTTATTTTATCAATATATTTAACATCGCCTCTTGCGATACTTCTGTTTTGCGAAGCAGCCGCTGATGCAACCGCATTAACCATAAACACCGTACCGGGAATTGCTGAACCCGATGCACCTCTGCCTGTGTATTTTGTATCATCTCTGAAACCGAAAAATGCGTCATTGTTATGTGCCTGGTCTTTTTCGCCGTCAATATCAACCATTGCGTCGCTTATTTTAAGGTCAAATTCTGCAACAAGCTTGCCGTTGCTGGCTTTTTTGCCGTCATTAAAGTTAAACCATACACCCTGGCGTGTTTCTGCCCAGAAGTCAGTACGTGCAAAGTTAAAATATTTACCGCCGTTGGGGTCTTCGGGTGCTGTTGTTCTCTGGAACACATATCCTGCATCGCCGCCCCATGCGTCATTACCTTTACCCCAGTAAAAACCGATTTCAGTATTAGCAAGAGCTTCAGCTCTGTCTGCAAAACCATAATCGTCAAAGTTGTTTTCGTAAAGAATATCTTCTTTCATTGCCGGTGCTGTAACAAACTGAATTTTTGAGCCTTCGGGAATTTCGTTTGCTTTACCCCATGCTGATGAAATTTTTTCACCTAACACAAGTTTATATTCCGCACCGGTAGAAAGTGCTGATGCAAGTGTGAATTTAACTGTGTCGGGAGCAATTTTTTCAATGGCAGACACATTGATTGTTTCTTCGCCTTTTGTAAGGGTGAATTTTGATGTATTAAGAGCTGCAATTGCTGTTTCATCAACAATATAATCAAATTTTACATCAATTGTATCTTCTGTGTTTGAAACAATTTCTGCACCAAAATCATTGCCGAGACGTTCAAGTTTAATATTGTCAAGATAAATTTCTGTATTACCGTCCTGAACACCACCCGAAATTGCAAAGTCAACCTCGTTGAATGTCATATAGTTGCGAAGTGACGTTTCTGAGCCTTTATATTTTGCAGTATGGTTACCGTCAAGATAATAGTTCATTGTGCCTTCTTCGTAATCTATAAGAATACCAATGCTATACCATCTGTCATAATCAAGGTCAATAAGTGTTGACTGCACTGCATCGCCGAGAGAATCGTGATAAATAAGGTCTGCCTGTGTTTTGAAACAGAGTGTTGCACCGTCGCTATCTATCACAATGTTTACGGGATAACCGTGACTGCCTCCCCAGAAAGAGTTGTTCAGCCAAAAACGGACATTTGAGCCAAGGTCACGTCCACCCGGAATATAAATATCATAGGAAAGCAGAATTCTGCCTGTGCCTATGTCTGTTTTGCCAAAAGGTGATGATGCAGAGTTATAATACATCGCACCAACCGCACCGTTAGTTCCGCTGCGTGCACTGCTTACAACAGCTGCAACGCCATGGTCACTCATAGTATTAACTGTTTCAATTGAGTCATAGAATGCGTGCCACACTTTTGTGCCTGAGCCAAAAAGGTTGTCGCCACGCATTTCTGCTCTGTATTTTGCGTTATCGTCAATGTGAATAGGAGAATCGTTAAAGTCATCAAAAACGATAACACCTGTTTCGGGCAATTCTGTTGCAATATATTTTTCTGCCGAAACTGCACCGGTTGATGCAAGCATTGCTACCGCAACAAAAAATGCCATAATTTTGTTTTTCATAAAAAATGCCCCCTTCTGTATCATAATCTGCACTTTTTTACAGCAGATTACCGGTCATTGCTTATTAAGCATGTATGAATTAATATTTATCACAGAATTATTCTGCCAGAGGGTCTGCCTCAATGCTGATTGACATATTGCCATCTGTTGTGTATGCAACTGTAACAATATATTTGCCGTTTGAATTTTTCATCATATAGCTGTAACCGTCACCGTCAAGTGAATAAAGTTTTGTCGGAAATGCTCTTGCTACTTCTGCGGCATATTTTTCATACTCTTCCAGTTTAACATCTTTGAGAGTTACCATGGATCCAATAGAATCATTTTTCTCTTCAATAAGTGTACCGAAGTTATATACAGGTAAATGTTTAAGAAGATTTTCTTCTGTAGCAGCTTCTTCTTTAGTTTCGTCTTTAACTTCTTCTTTGGGGTCTTCTGTTACTTCTTCTTTTACTTCGGGTTTGAACTTTTCAAACATTCTTACAGAAATTGCAACAGACTGCTCACGGCTTGAATTTGCTTTAGGTGCAAATTTATTATCGCCAACGCCGTTAATTATGCCGTTTTCTGACATGAAATAAACGCTTTCTTTTGCCCAATCTGAGATATCTGCATCATCTGCAAAAATCGTTGCATCTGATGTTTTAACCTCTGCTCCTTCAACAGAATAAGCATAAGTTCTTGCAAGCATTGTTGCCGCCTGTTCACGTGAAAGAAGTGCTTCAGGGTCAAAAGTTGTTTCGCTTGTGCCGGTTGTTATACCTGCCGCATAGGCTTTTAAAATCTCTGCATCGTCTGTGTCTGTAAAGGGATTTTCAATAGCTGCAACTATTTCTGCACCTGAAAGAGCTTCGTAAAGTTTAACACTAAGTGCCGCAAACTCACTGCGGTTAATTGATGCTGAAACATCAGTATCTGCCAACACAGCCGGAATAAGGTTATTGCTTTCTGCTTTTTCAAGTTCAGGTTTTGCCCAATCTGAAGCACCTGTGTACGCAAACGCAGA
>JAZNOL010000023.1:0-12284 GCA_045580815.1 Clostridia bacterium
AATTCATGAATCATGATTATAAGCATGAAAATTACAACAGTTAAAACAACTGTCAGTATTGTGTTCATTTAACCATCCCTTCAATTATAAGCCTTGCTTCTTTGTCAGCCGCTATAATATCTTCAAGAGACGGCTGCTCAATTAAATTATGCTCATCTGATGCTTTTTCTATAAGCTCAGCAATTTCTCCGAAGGTAATTTTTTCTTTCAAAAACAGTTCAACAGCCTTTTCGTTTGCACCGTTTACAAAAGCAGGCATACTGCCGCCTTTTTTTGCAGCATTTACAGCAATCGGCAAACATTTGAATGTATCCGTATCAGGCTTATCAAACGTAATTTTTGAAAGCTTATAAAAATCTATTTCGCCCGTTCCGCAGAACTTTCTTTCGGGATAAGTAAACGCCAGAGAAATCGGCTGTTTCATATCCGGCATTGAAAGCTGTGCAATAACGGAATTATCTTCAAACTGTACCATAGAATGGATTATACTCTGCCGCTGAACAACAACTTCAATATCGTCGATATCCACATCAAAAAGCCATGATGCTTCTATCATTTCAAGTCCTTTGTTCATAAGGCTTGCACTGTCAACAGTGATTTTTGCACCCATGCTCCAGTTAGGATGCGCAAGTGCCTCTTTAACCGTTTTGTTTTTCACATCTGTCTGACCGAAAAACGGCCCGCCGGATGCTGTAAGAAGTATCTTTTTTATCTTTGCACTCTGTCCCATTTTTGACTGAAAAATTGCAGAATGCTCACTGTCTACCGGCAAAATGTTTATACCGCACTGTTTTGCAAGAGGCATAACAAGATGTCCGCCCGCAACAAGAGTTTCTTTGTTGGCAAGAGCAATATCCTTGCCTGCTTTTATTGCTTCAATTGTAGGAACAAGCCCTATAACGCCTACAACCGCAGTAAGCACCATGTCTGTTTCTTCGTCATGAACACAATGAATAAAGCCGTCCATGCCCGAAAGAACTTTTGTATCGGTGTCTGCGGTTTTTATTTTAAGCTCTTGTGCCGCTTTTTCATTCATCATAGCGACATATTTTGGTTTAAACTCTCTTATCTGGCGTTCTGCCAGTTCAACGTTTGTATTGGCACATATTGCCGTAATATTAATATCACCCTGAAGTCGTGCAACTTCAAGTGCCTGTGTACCGATTGAGCCGGTACTGCCCAGTATTGCAACGTTTTTCATAATTCCTCCGAATTAAATAAGTATGCCAAAAAATGTATGGGCATAATAAATCACCGGAGCCACAAAAAGAATGCTGTCTATACGATCCAGAATTCCGCCGTGACCGGGAATGATATTACCATAGTCTTTTATGCCGATTTCACGTTTTATCATTGATGCCGTAAGGTCGCCAAACTGTGCAATTACAGATGCAACAAATCCGGTTATAATGAGCACATACCAGTTTGTTCCCGCTGGAAACAGATAATCAATAATAAGCCCATATATAACATATGACGCAAGTGCAAACAGAATTCCGCCTATTGCACCCTCGACTGTTTTTTTCGGACTGATTTTTTCAATAAGCTTGTGTTTTCCGCAAAATCTGCCCACAAAATAGCCACCTACATCTGTCATAATAGCACCGATAAGCACTGCAAACAACAAATAAAATCCTCTTTCGCCTTCAAGCACCATACGTAAATGAGACATACCAAATGTTATGTAAAGAGTTGACATAATCATCACCGATACATCACGGAATGTAAGTTTTGAATGAAACAGTACTGCAGAAGAAAGTAAAATTATTACCGCCGCAGTCATTACTGCAAGAGTATATATTCCGTTTTCGATATTTCCGAATATGATGCACATACTAAGTGCAAATCCTAAAACCGTAAGAGGTATATGCTTTGTAATTCCATGCGGTTTATAAATTTCAAAAAGAGCCACAGCCGTAAGCACTGCCACTGCATAGTTTATTATGGCTATATTCATAAAATAATGCACATATAAAACCGAAAAAAGCAACGCCAGCATAACTGCCGCACTAATAATTCTCTTGCCCATACTGCCTATTCCTTTCGTTTATGTAACCGTTTAAATCAAACGCCGCCAAACCTTCTGTTGCGGTTTTGGTAATCATAAATAGCCTGTTTCATATTTTTCGGAGTAAAATCAGGCCAGCACAAATCGGCAAACCAAAGCTCGCTGTATGCCGCCTGCCACATAAGAAAATTGCTAAGTCGCAACTCTCCGCTGGGTCTTATGATTATATCGGGCATAGGTTGATTTGCCGTATACATATTTTCGTCCATAAGACGGTCTGTTATATCTTCAGGAGCAATTTCACCGTCTTTTACCTTTTGCGCAATATTACGCGCCGCACGTGTTATTTCCTCGCGAGAACCGTAATTTACTGCCAGATTGAGTATCATGCCGTCATTGTTTGCCGTACGTGCTTCAACCTCTGCCATTTTTTCCTGAATTTCAGGACGAAGCTGGCTTCTGTCGCCAATAACCCGAACAACGTTGTTTCTACCCACAAGCAGATTATCAGCATCGCTCAAATAGTCATACAGCAAATCCATGATTGCTTCAACCTCTTCTTTAGGTCTTTTCCAGTTTTCGGTTGAAAATGCATACGCCGTAAGCACCTTTACACCTATTTCTCCGCAGTATTCCGCAATTTCCTGCAAAGTTTTTGCTCCTGCCGCATGACCGGCCCTGCGGGCAAGGCCTTTTCGCTTTGCCCATCTGCCGTTACCGTCCATTATAATGCCTATATGCTGCGGAAGATTGTTCATATCAATCTCAACATCTTTTATCCGCAGTTCACGCAGTTTTGTATAAAAATTCTTAAAAACTGACAGGTTCATCAGATTGCCATGAGCTCCTTCTCTTTATCTGCAATCATGTTGTCAATAGTTTTAACATTTTTATCTGTAAGATCCTGAATATCTTTTTCTGCGCCCTTCTGGTCATCTTCTGTGATTTCGTTCTGTTTTTTGAGGTTTTTGATTGCATCAACAGCATCACGACGGATGTTTCTTACTGCAACCTTTGCGTTTTCGCCTGTTTTGCGGATTTCTTTAACAAGCTCTTTACGTCTTTCTTCTGTAAGGGGCGGGAAAACAAGACGGATTGATTTGCCGTCGTTTACGGGATTGATGCCCAAATCAGACATATTTATAGCTTTTTCAATATCTTTAAGAGCAGTTGCATCCCAGGGTTGAATAAGGATTGTGTGACCTTCGGGAACTGCTACCGACGCAATCTGTGAAATGGGAGTGGGTGTGCCGTAATATTCAACCTTAATCGGGTCTAAAACCGCCGGATTTGCACGTCCTGCACGAACTGCCGCAAAATCTCTTGCCAGGCTGTCAACTGTTTTTGTCATTTTTTCTGATGCGTTTGAAATTGTCTGTTTCATAAAATCTTCCTCCAATTTATTTGATTAATCTACTATTGTTCCTATTTTTTCACCGCAAATTGCTTTAAGAATATTTTCGGGATTATCAAGACCGAACACATGAATCGGAATGTTGTTATCCATGCACAGGCTTGTTGCTGTTGAATCCATTACACCAAGACCCTGATTGAGCACATCAATATATTTGAGGCTGTCGTATTTTTTTGCGTTGGGGTTAATGTTGGGGTCGCTGTCATAAACGCCGTCAACTTTTTTTGCAAGCAGAATAACTTCGGCATTTACTTCAGCTGCACGAAGTGCCGCCGTTGTGTCGGTTGAGAAGAACGGATTACCTGTTCCGCAACCAAAAATAACTACTCTGCCCTTTTCAAGATGACGTTCAGCTCTGCCTCTTATGTAGGGCTCAGCAATCTGACGCATTTCAATAGCTGTCTGTACTCTTGTTGGAACATCAAGACGTTCAAGAGAATCCTGCAAAGCAAGTGAGTTTATAACTGTTGCAAGCATACCCATATGGTCAGCACGTGTTCTGTCCATCTGTTCGCTTGTTCTGCCGCGCCAGAAATTTCCACCGCCTACAACAATTGCAACTTCTACACCTGCCTCACAGCAGGTTTTGATAACTGCACATATTTTGTTAACGGTTTCTTCATCAATACCCGTACCTTTTTTGCCTGCAAGTGCTTCTCCGCTGAGTTTAAGAAGAACTCTTTTGTATTTGATATCCATGTTAACTCTCCTCGCTTATTTTTTCACATATTTCTCTTAATTATATTCTGTTTAAATGTATGAAAATCCTTTAAAAATAACCCACTATATAAAAATTAAGGGGCGTAAAAAACATTACGCCCCTTAAAAAACAATTATTTATTCATCATGCTTGCAACTTCTGCTGCAAAATCGTCTTCTCTTTTTTCAAGACCGTCGCCTTTTTCAAATCTTACATAAGAATTAACAGCGATGTCTGAACCGATTTCTTTGCCTTTTGCTTCAAGAAGTTTTTTAATTGTCAGGTCAGGGTCTTTAACAAATTCCTGCTCGATAAGACAGTTTTCTTTATAGAATTTGTTAATTCTGCCCATAACCATTTTTTCAATGATATTTTCAGGTTTGCCTTCGTTTCTTGCCTGAACAGAAAGAATTTCTTTTTCTTTTTCAACAACATCAGCAGGAACATCTTCTCTGCATTTGTAAGTAGGGTTGATAGCTGCAATCTGCATAGCAACGTCTTTACCTGTTTCAACGAATACAGGGTTTTTAGCCGCAGCACCGTCAACATCAAAGTTAACCATAACGCCGATTCTGCCGCCACCATGGATGTATGTTACAACGTTGCCTTCGTATCTTTCAAATCTGCGGATGTTCATGTTTTCGCCGATTACAAGAATTTTTTCACGAAGAACTTCTTCAACTGTCATATCGCCTGTGATATATTTTTTTGTAAGAAGATCAGCAACATCTGCGGGATTTTCTTTAATAATAACTTTTGCAACACCTTCAACAAACTCAACGAAATCAGCATTTTTAGCAACGAAGTCTGTTTCGCTGTTTACTTCAACACAAGCACCGATTGTGCCATCTTCGTTTGTACCTGCGTAAACAAGACCTTCAGCAGCAATTCTGCCTGCTTTTTTAGCAGCAGCTGCAAGACCTTTTTCTCTGAGCCATTCTACGGCTTTATCCATATCTCCGTCAGAAGCGGCAAGCGCTTTTTTACAGTCCATCATACCGCAGTTTGTCATTTCGCGGAGTTCTTTAACCATTGCGGAAGTAATCATAATTTACACTACCTTTCAAGTCTTATTCAATTGTTTAATATTCTTAAAATGAGGCGGCAGTATAACCGCGCCTCATTTACAAGTCAATTATTCAGCTTCTGTTTCTGCTACGTCGTCAGCAGCAGCTTTATCTTCAAGCTGTTCACCCTGGCGGCCTTCAAGGATTGCGTCAGCCATTGCACCTGCTATGAGTTTTACGGCTCTGATAGCATCGTCATTACCCGGGATTACGTAATCAACCTCATCGGGGTCACAGTTTGTGTCAACAATTGCAACAACAGGAATATTGAGTCTTTTTGCTTCAGCAATTGCAATTTTTTCTTTTTTCGGGTCAACTACAAACATTGCACCCGGAACGGTTTTCATATCTTTGATACCGCCGAGGAATCTTTCAAGCTTTTCCATATCGTTTTTAAGCTTGCTAACTTCTTTTTTAGGAAGAAGGTCAAATGTACCGTCTTCTTCCATTTTGTGAAGCTGGTCGAGTCTTTCGATTCTTTTTCTGATTGTTTTGAAGTTTGTGAGCATACCGCCAAGCCAACGGTTGTTTACGAAGTACATGCCAACTCTTTCAGCTTCTTCACGGATAGCATCCTGAGCCTGTTTCTTTGTACCTACAAAGAGAACGTCCTGACCTGCCTGTGCAACTTCACGGATGAAGTTGTAAGCTTCGTCAACTTTTTTTACAGTTTTCTGAAGGTCGATAATATAAATACCGTTTCTTTCTGTAAAAATATACTCTTTCATTTTAGGGTTCCATCTGCGAGTCTGGTGACCAAAGTGTACACCGGCCTCAAGCAGCTGTTTCATTGATACTGCTCCCATTTTTAAGCACCTCCGGTTTTGTTCCTCCATTCTGTTTGGATTTTATTGCCCGAAACCGCAAAAAGAGCAGAGCTTTGCGGCACCAAGACAACATACAGAATGTGTGTATTTTTCAACATCTAATATTTTACCATAATTTCAAGCATTTTGCAACATTTTTTTTGTAATTTTTTAAGTTTCATTTAATATCACAAATATCATCAATTCAGGGGTTGTGTGTTTTGTTTATTTTGTACAAACACCGTTTTGTTTCAATCGTCTATAAAGATTGTTCCAACCGACCATGCAGCAATATGCGGTACTTTAACAACTCCATCTTTACCTGCTGTAAGTGCAGTTTCAGGATAATACTGTGACATATATGTAAGTTTTGTTCCCTCAGGCACATTCAGCCTGATTTCAGGGCTTGCATCGCCCACCGTGCAGTTGAGCAAACTTACACACGCAAGTTTGCCGTTTTCTTTATATATTCTGGGCAATAACACCGCTTTAAACGGTGTAATCATTCTTGCAGAAATCGGTTTGCCCGAAATATATTCTATCGCATTCAAAAGTTGATTGCGTTTTGAATTGCTGATAATTTTATTCCAGCCGTTGTAACCCTGAACAACCCATTTTCCGCCTGCTTGTGTTGTAATCAAAGCGTTTGCGATTTTGCCGTCTTCGGGCACATTTTCAACAGTTCCCATATATCTGCCTATGCACTCTGCGGTACCGTTTAAATCTTCGATATAATACCCTTGCGTTGTCCAGATAAATTTGCCGCTTTTTTCACCTGCAAACCCGCTGTTTACCGGGTGGTCTTCAAACACTTCAACCACTCTGTACAATTCCATCTGATGTACTTTTATGCCAAAATCAAATCCACGATCCGAAAGAATTTCAATACTCTTTGCATCAGTCAGCACCGGTTTTGACATAAGTTCTGTTACCTCTTTGTCTGTAAGTGTTTTTGCATAGTCATCTGTCAGCAAGAACACATCGCCGCCTTTGTTATAAGAAAGCGGCACATTTACATACTGCAATTCTGCCTCTTTAAGCGGAGTACTTGCTATACGTGCATAATCAAAAGCTTCTTCACATTTTGCTTCCAGCGTTGTCTCCCCAATCACAATATGCACGCCATCCTGAATGGTCTGATAATTTATGTCAACCATTTTCTCCCAGTATTTACGGTGCTTTGCAAACTCGTCAAACATCTCACCGTGCCACGAAAACGGTTCGTAATCATTCATAAGAATTGCATAACTCATCGCTGTACTGCCGTGAGCAAAATAATAAGAGGTTTCAAGACAAGTGCCCGGAATTGTTTTGCCGTAAGTAACATCCGGCAGACTTTCAATTTCTGGACGGATTTCGGTAACATAATCAGGCAAAAGGCGGTTCTGCAAACCGATATCGTTGCCTTTTTTAACAAACTCATTGGGATCATAATCATCATACGCACCTGCACCCGGTCTTGTCCCCGGATTTTTGCCCGTTGCCGCTTTCATTGCATCAAACAGAAACGCAAATTTTCCGCCGTAATATCCCCCATAAGCACCATGCTGCAAGCTTGCTGTTGTGTCGGGAGAAGCTTCATGCAAAACTCTGCACATTTCATAAATAAAATCATACAGTCCCTCGCACACAAAATCTGTGTACGCTTTTCGCCATTTTACATCGCCAAAACTCATTTCGTGCACAAGCTGTTCTCTTGTAAAATCCACGCCATGCATTTTGTTGAATTTCGCAATACACGCATCACAAAAACAGCCTCTCGGTACAGGGGCATGATTGATTGCACGCAAATCGTCATCAAACCAGATTGCGTAAGGTTTTAATGTTTCGGCATAAATTTTAACCGTTTCAAGCATATATTTTCTGAAATTTTCGCCACGCCAACAAAAACTGTATTTTGTCTCAGCACCGTCATCACCCACAAGACATTCGGCAGGAGAGCCGTCATATACAAGACCGCTGCAATCACGCGATTTCATATATTCACCATGACCGATGGTATTGCTAACCTGAAGTGAAATACGAACACCTATATTTTTAAATTTTTCTGCCTGTTTTTTCAGAATTTCTGCTGTTTTTTTATGTTCTGAAACAGGAGGATAACCGTAATCTGTGGCAAACCATACCTCATCGCATGAACCGGGATTTTCTTTTATTATTTTAACTATATTGTCAATGTATTCGTCTTTTTTCTGATTAGCACTTCCAAGCCTTTGTGTAAGCATAAAAAAAACACTCCTTGCATTTTTCTCTCAATCTATAATAGCAAAAATAAAAATCGATGTCAATAGGTTTTTTTACGAAACTTTTTCGTAAAAATAAGCACTGCTAAAACCGACTGATTTTTGCAGTGCTTATGAGAAATGACATTGTTTTATAATATTAAATTTTCCAGGTGCAAATTTGCTTATTCAAAAACCGCTTCAAGACGGTAAATGGGCATCCCCTGCTCTGAAAATTGCTGTTCGTACTCTGTCATGACGTTCCATTCGCAAGGTTTTGCGTGCAGGTCAAGAGAAATATTTTTAAGTTTAATGTTCATATCACAAAACTCATTAAGTGAAAATTCAAACAGTTTTTTGTTATCTGTTTTGAAATGAATTTCGCCATTTTGAGGCAAAAGCTGTTTATAAAGCTCTATATATCTTCTGTGTGTGAGGCGGCGTTTAGCGTGCTTTGTCTTATGCCACGGGTCGCAGAAATTTATGTAAATCCGGCTACATTCACCCGGCATCACAATTGCTTCAAGCAAATCTGCATTATCACATATAAAACGGATGTTTGAAAGCCCCATTTCCTGTGCTTTTTCCATTGCAAGAAGTGCTACGTCCAGATTTTTTTCGATTGCTATAAAATTAACATCCGGATTGTTTTTTGCTGTCTGTGTTATAAATCTGCCTTTACCGCAACCGATTTCAAGGCAGATTTTGTTTTCGTTTCCGAAAACGGTGTTCCATTTTCCTTTCGGAAATGGTTCTCTTATAACAATTTCACCGCAGTTTTCAATACGCTCATCACGGTGTTTTTTCTTTCTCATTCTCATAAAAAATACTCCTATCTATTTATAAAACATTTTTATTAATCATTGCTTTATAACTACAAAACCTATTTCCGCAAATTATTATAAAATCAGCAAGGCGTACGTTTGTTTTTGCCAGCAGTGCTTTCGCATTGGTTATAGCTCGCACATCCTCATCATAAATTTTAAGTGTTTCATAAGACGGACGATGCTGAAACAGATATATTTCACTGCCACTGTGACGCATAGCCGTTTTTGCAATTTCCACGCAATGGTCTGCTAAAAGCCCTGACCCTCCGTCAAAGATTTTTCTGCAGTATATAACACGGCTATGTCCGTCAGTAACTGCAAAATAAAATTCCATGTTTTCGTCATTTTTCATCACAGTTGCAGCATACTGCTCAAATCCATTTGGGTAGGACGGATAAGTATACTCTTTTTGCGTTGATTCAAGCTCGCTGTAAAGTTCAAACAGGTGTGCTGTTTTTTCACCAATTCCTCCCAGTTTTGTAAGAGAGCTTTTATCTGCATTTAAAGTTTTTCCAACGCTCCCGAATGTTGTAAGCAACTGTTTTGCAAGCGGTTTTGTATCCCGCCTCGGTATAGATATTTGCAAAAACAACTCTAATAACTCATGTGGTGCAAATGCACTTGTCCCGCCGGTTATAAACCTATTTCTCAGTCTCTGTCGGTGACCATTGTTTCCGTTGTATTTTACCATATTGTTCTTTCCTATCGTATTTTTTCAATAGAGTGTTTGATTGAGATGACGCTTTTTCAACACTCCCTTGTGTAAAAGGAACTCTGCCTATCTGCACCAACATGTGCAATTCATGAAATCGCAGATTTCAATTTACGTTGTCGGACAATTCATCGAGTTCGCTTTGCACACTCATTATACCACACATTTCCTATTTTTTCAACAGTTTTTTGAAAAACAACGCAAAAACCGTCGATGCGGCAAGCCGCAAACGACGGTTTTTGCTTATAAAATTAATTCTGGGGGGAATTAATCTCCATAATAAGCCTCGTTGTCGCAGATTAAAACGACATCGGGGTGAACTTTAAGCATTGTTGCCGGATTTTCTGTTGTAATGCTTGAGTCGAGCAACTGCTTAACTGCGGCATGTTTATTTTTGCCGCTTGCAAGAAGAACTATCTTCTTTGCTTTGAGTATTGTTCCGATACCCATTGTAATTGCCTGAGTAGGAACATCTTCTATTTTTTCAAAGAAACGTGAATTTGCCTGTATTGTGCTTTCTGTAAGACCTGTTACATGAGTATTGGCATCAAGGAATTTATCAGGCTCGTTAAAACCGATATGACCGTTCTGACCAATACCGAGAATCTGAATATCAGCACCACCGAGAGAATCTACGAGTTTGTCATAGTTTTTGCATTCTTCATCGGGATTTGTTGTTTCACCGCTTGGTACATATGTATTCTTTTTATCAATATTAACCTTATCAAAAAGATTAACATTCATAAAATATCTGTAACTCTGGTCGTTATCGGGCGAAATAGGATAATATTCATCAAGGTTATATGATGTAACATTTGAAAAATCAATTTCACCGTTTTTATTCATTTCTGCCAGGTTTTCGTACATGCCGACAGGTGTTGAGCCTGTTGCAAGCCCGAGAACACAGTCAGGTTTAAGTGATATAAGACCGGCAACAAGTTTTGCCGCTTCTTTCGATATTTCTTCGTAATTTTTACACAGAATTATACGCATTGTTTCACCAAATCCTCAATAATTGATTTCATTTCTTCTGTTTTGTTTTCTATATCCGCAACAAGTTTAAGCTGTGTTCTTGCACGGTCAAGGTTATGATGTTCACGGTGAATTTTGAAGTATGTATCACCGTTGAGATAGTCAGCCAAAAATCTTATACCGCATTCGTATGTAAGAAGTTTGGCCGCAAAAGGCATAAGCTCAATTTCTTTTTCAGTAATAACATCTTTCATTTCTTCAAGATAACCAAGTGAGAACTGTTTGAACAGGTTTACGTCAAACCATACTTTTGAAAGGTTTGTTTCGTCCTCCGCAGCTGTTGATGCACCGAAACGCAGGGCATCGCCGTAGTCATAAAGCATCGAACCGGGCATAACTGTATCAAGGTCTATTACACAAACGCCTTCGCCTGTTTTTTCGTCAAGCATAACGTTGTTGAGCTTTGTATCGTTATGTGTAACACGAAGCGGAACACTGCCGTCCTCCATTGCTTTGATAACTGTATCAGCCTCATCTGCTCTTGCAAGAGCAAACTCAATTTCTTTCTGAACGCTTGCTGCGCGACCTGCAACGTCATTTTTTATTGCATCACGAAGCTGCTGTACACGGTTGGGTGTATAGTGGAACTGCGGAATTGTTTCGTGCAGTTTGTCTGCCGGGAAATCCGAAAGCATTGTCTGGAATCTGCCGAATGCTTTCGCTGCGTTATAAAACTGTTCGGGTGATTCAACTCTGTTGTAGGTTTTTGCACCTTCAATAAATTTATAAACACGGAAATAGTTTTCTTCATCTGCTTTATAGAGATTTTCACCGTCATTTGTTTTTACAAGTGTCAGTGTTTCTCTGTCGGGATCGCCACCGGCAGCTGCAATTTTTTCACGCAGATACTCTGTTACTGCTTCAATATTTTCCATAACCTCATACGGTTTTTTGAAAACATTTGAGTTAATGCGCTGCAAAATATAATTCTGACCTTTTACACGGTATGTGTCATTGATATGACCGTCACCGTAGGGGTCAATTTCGCTTTTGATATTAAATTTTGAAAGAATTTCTTTAAGATTATATTCCATCGTAGATACCCTCCGCCATCATTTTTTTAACAGCATCCTGAACTGAGCCCAGGTCTTCTCTGTATGTTACGCCGTACCAACGGTCTTTTGTATAAAGAACTTTAACGTCTGCTTCGCCTTTTTTAATCTTCTGGTCAATAATCGCAGGCAAGAAAAACTCTGCTTTAAGTGGATTTTCAACATTTTTGAGATTTTCAAAGAATTTTACAAAGCCTTCGCCAAGAGCATCAAAAATATCTGTACCCAGCCCCCACATGTTCATTGAAACGATTGTATCAAGGGGAATACCGCTGTTTTTATCAAGAGCAGTGTGCTCTGTAACACTCTGGAGATAGTCGTCAGCAGAAACCTCGCATATACCTCTTGAAACTGTACCATTTTCGGTAAGCGTGTTGCCAAGTTTAAAGCCGGTCATACACATTTTGCCTGTTTCGGAAAGGTATTTTCCGATAACCTCAAAAG
>JAZNOL010000024.1:0-12119 GCA_045580815.1 Clostridia bacterium
AAAATCCGTTGCAATCGCAATGAAGAATTGTTCTTTCCATATAAAAACCTCCTTTTATGTTTTATATTGCTGCGCCTCTTTTCGTTTTATCCTATTAACATCATAAATCCTGTTAAAATTATTAAAAATCCGAAATTAAACAGTGAAAACATTACTATATAATACGTTGTTCTGCCGGTATAATGCTTTGTTTTATCGGGATTGTGCTTTACATATTCACGGAATGTTATAAGACTGGCAAGAGACGAAATCAGCGTGCCAACGCCGCCAATGTTTACGCCCACAAGCAAATCGGCATAATTTTGAGTAAACTGAGAAAGAAGTATTGCCGAGGGCACGTTGCTTATAAACTGGCATGAAAGTATGCTGAAAAGCAATGTGTTTTTTTCTAAAAGACCGCCCAGAAATGAGCGAACAACCTCTATTCGTGCCATGTTTCCTGCAAATATAAAGAAAAACACAAAAGTCATAAGCAGCGAATAATCCACATCGCGAAGTGCTTTTCTGTCAGCAAAAATCAACACCACCGGAATAATTGCAAGCCCTACCCAATAAGGAACTCCTCTGAATACAATAAGTATTGAAAGTGCAAAAAGCGCCAGATAAAGTGCTGTTCTTTTTGGCTCAAGTTTGATTTTTTCGTCTTCTATCTCAAGCGGCTCGGATTTTACAAAAACAATACAGCACAGGGTTATAAGTGCCACCGAAAGCAAAAACGGCGGCAGCATTATTTTTACAAACTCCATATTCGGAATATTAAACTCCGAATATAGATACAGGTTTTGCGGATTGCCGAAAGGCGTTAGCATTCCGCCTAAATTTGCCGCAATATTCTGCAATATGAACGTAACTGCCATATATTTTGTTTTGCCTGTTGTTGTCAGAACAAAATATCCAAGCGGCAGAAATGTCAGCAGAGCCATGTCGTTTGCAATCAGCATGGAGCCGATAAATGTTATGTAAACCAGTGCAAGCACACTCATGCGGGCGGTTTTAAAAACCCGCACCACTTTTTTTGCAAGCATATAGAAAAAGTTGATGTTTTTAAGTGCGCACACAACTGCCAGTACGCAAAACAGGCAGGTAAGCGTTTTAAAATCAAAATATCCTATATATTCTTTATCCGGTGGAATAAAAAAGCTTGTAATAACTGCCGCAAAAAAAGCTATTACGACAACTGTATTTTTCTTTATAAAATTTTTGATTGCCATATTTTCACCCTTTGTAAAAGCCATAAAAAAGGCAACCGGTTGTGCCGGTCACCTTTCTTATATCAATAAATATCGTTTATATCCATAACTGTGATATGGTGCTCTGTCAGCACTTTTGCTGATTTTTCCATATCATCGGTTTTAACAACCATCAGTGCTTTGCCGTGTTTTTTGCCAACAAATGCGTACATATAATCAATGGTTATTTCGTTTGCGGTAAGTGTTGTCATAACCTCAGCAAGTCCGCCGGGTTTATCGTCAAGTGCAACAGCAATAACGTCTGTAAGTTTAACTGCAACGCCCTCTTCTTTCAAAACAAGAACAGCTTTTTCGGCATCGTCAACAATCATGCGCAGAATACCGAAATCGGTTGTGTCTGCAATCGAAAGTGCACTTATGTCAATATTGTTTTTTCCAAGAACCTCTATAATATTTGCAAGTCTGCCGAATTTATTTTCAACAAAAACCGAAATCTGTTTAACAAACATGAAAATCCCTCCTTATTAATGAAGCTTTCTGTTATCAATAATACGTTTTGCCTTGCCCTCGCTTCGTGCAATTGATTTGGGGTTGACAAGATGAACCTTTGCACCTATTCCTAACATACTGCGCAGATTTTCAACAATTTTTCTTTCAACCTTTTCAATTGATTTTACATCATCGGCAAAGAGTTTTTCGCTCATTTCAACGTTAACATCAAGTGTATCGGTGTTGTTCACACGGTCAACAACAATCTGATAGTTAGGTGTAATATCATCGCCGCTTACTTTAAGAAGAACTTCTTCAATCTGTGACGGGAACACGTTTACACCGCGGATAATAAGCATATCGTCACTTCTGCCGGTAGGTTTGTTCATGCGGATAAATGTTCTGCCGCATTTGCATTTTTCGTATTTAAGGGAGCAAATATCACGTGTGCGATAACGGATAAGCGGGAAACCTTCTTTTGTGATTGTGGTGAACACAAGCTCGCCGCTTTCGCCCTCGGGCACCGGAATACCTGTGTCAGGGTCAATAATTTCGGGGATGAACATATCCTCGTTAACGTGCATACCGCACTGGTGCTCACATTCAAATGATACGCCGGGTCCCATGATTTCAGAAAGACCGTAAATATCATATGCTTTTATGTTAAGTTTGTCTTCGATGCTGCGGCGCATATCTTCTGTCCATGGCTCTGCACCGAAAATGCCTGCTTTCAGGCTGAGCTGGTCTTTAACACCCATTTCTTCAATAGTTTCACCAAGATACATAGCATAAGACGGTGTACAGCAAAGAACTGTCGAACCGAAATCTATCATTGTCTGAATCTGACGCTGTGTGTTTCCGGATGATGTGGGAATAACCGTTGCACCAATTTTCTGTGCACCACCGTGAGCACCCAGACCGCCTGTAAACAGACCGTAGCCGTAAGAAACCTGAACAAAGGATTCGTCAGAGGCACCAATTGCAACAAGCATACGTGCAACACAATCGTCCCACATATCAAGGTCATTGCGTGTGTAACCAACAACTATCTGTTTGCCGGTTGTACCGGAAGATGCGTGAACACGCACGATATTTTTTGTAGGCTCTGCAAAAAGACCGTAGGGATAATAGTCACGCAGGTCCTGTTTGTAAGAAAAAGGAAGTTTAACCAAATCGTCAACACTTTTGATGTCCGTGGGTTTAACGCCCATTTCGTCCATGCGGTTTCTGAAAAGCTCGACCCTTTCATACATTCTGTTTACCTGCCATACAAGTCGCTCGGACTGAAGTTTTTTAATTTCTTCACGGCTCATACATTCGATTTCGGGATGGAGAATTGCCATTGTTTTCATAACCTTTCTGTCCACTTTAAATTTTTGCGTCTTACCGTGGGCGTATAAGATGCTGTTTTTTCATTAAAGATTGTAGCCGAGTTCAAATGCTTTGATATTAACGTCAAGGAATTTTTCGGGGACAGTCTTTTTAATTGTTTCAATCCAGTTTTCGTAAGGAATATCGGTGTTTTTTGCCATAACGCCGATTAAAACCACGTTAACCGCCTTGATGTTGCCTGCCTGCATTGCCAGTTCTGCCGCATTAACACAGGTTAAATCAATTTTTGATTCAAGCTTTTCTTTGATGTTTTCAGGGTACTGCATTGCACCTGTTATAACGGGCATGGGATTAATCTGCTGGTTGTTGGCAATCATTTTGCCGCCTTTTTTGAGAAACGGCAACGCACGGTAGGCTTCAAGCATTTCAAACGCAAGAATAATATCTGCTTCGCCTTTGTCAATTATGGGTGAATAAACCTTTTCGCCGTATTTAACATAAGTTACAACGCTTCCGCCACGCTGGCTCATACCGTGAACCTCTGAAAGTTTAACGTCATAGCCTTCGTTTATAACAGTATTACCTAAGATTCTGCTTGCAAGGAGTGTTCCCTGACCGCCTACCCCTACAATCATAATATTTTTAGTCATGTCAGTTTTCCTCCTTCACAATTGCACCGAAAGCACAAAGATTTTCACAAAGACCGCAGCCATTACACTGGGTTATATCTATTTCAACATGGTCGTCCTTCCATGAAATTGCAGGACAGCCTATTTTGAGACACAGTTTGCATTTTTTACATTTATCGGTAATTTTGCAGTGACCTGTATATTTAACCGATTTAAGCAGAGCACAGGGACGCTGTGCAATGATTACGGACGGCTCGTCACGCTCTGTTTCTTCTTTTACAACTTTTTCAAACTCTTTAAGATTAAACGGGTCAGCCACAACAACATGCTCAACACCGATGCCCTTGCAAAGAGTAATCAGGTTAACCTGTTTTGTTTCTTCGCCACGGATTGTTTTGCCTGTTGTGGGGTTGTCCTGATGACCTGTCATGCCGGTGATTGAGTTATCAAGAATAATAACTGTGTTTGCACCTTTGTTGTAAACAATATCAACAAGACCGGTTATGCCTGAATGCATAAATGTTGAATCACCGATAACAGAAACAAGTTTTTTGTTAAACTCTTCGCCTCTGGCTTTTGCCATACCGTGAGCCGCACTTACAGATGCACCCATACAGATTGTTGTATCAACACTTGCAAGGGGGGCAACCGCACCGAGAGTGTAACAGCCGATGTCACCGCTTACAACAAGTCCCAGTTTTTTAAGCACATAGAAAGTGCCTCTGTGAGGACATCCCGGGCACATTACCGGAGGACGCACGGGAATAACTTCGTCGATTGCTTCGGATTCTGCTGCTGATTCGCCTAAAACAGCCGCTTTTATCATAGCAGGAGTGTATTCGCCCAAAAGTGTGAATTTTTCTTTGCCAATTACATTTGCACCAAGGGCTTTGCAATGGTCTTCAATAACCGGGTCAAGCTCTTCAATAACATAAACAACGTCGCATTTTGCGCAAAAATCTTTGATAAGATTTTCCGGAAGCGGATAAACCATACCAAGTTTAAGGTAATTAACCTTATCACCAAGTGCTTCTTTTGCATACATATAAGAAATACCTGCTGTAATAACACCAATTTTTGCACCGTTGTCCTCAACGGTATTGAAATCGCAATTTTCGGCAAAAGCCGTCAGGTCTGCAATACGTTTTTCAACAACAACATGACGTTTTATAGCATTTGCCGGCATCATTACGTTTTTCGCAATGTCTTTTTCATAAGGTTTCAATTCTGGCATGTTGCGGTCAAGAAGCTCAACCATGCTCTGTGAGTGAGAAACTCTGGTTGAAAGTCTGATAAACACAGGCGTGTCATATTTTTCGCTTAAATCAAACGCAAGGCGTGTATATTCTTTACATTCCTGAGAATCTGCCGGCTCAAGCATCATTATTTTTGATGCTTTTGCATAGTGGCGTGAATCCTGTTCGTTCTGTGAAGAATGCATACCGGGGTCGTCTGCCACACAAAGCACAAGACCGCCGTTTGCGCCGATATAGCTTACGGTAAACACCGGGTCAGCCATAACGTTAAGACCAACGTGTTTCATACAGGTCATTGCTCTTGCACCGGCAACAGATGCACCGATTGCAACTTCTGCGGCAACCTTTTCATTGGGTGCCCATTCTGCATAAATATCGTCGTATTTAACTATATTTTCAGTAATTTCGGTGCTGGGAGTTCCCGGATAAGACGAAACAACACGTACGCCCGCCTCATAAGCACCTCTGGCAACTGCTGCGTTGCCGAGCATTAACTGTTTCATATTATAAATCTCCTTTTTATCCTTTAACTTCTACCTGCTGTGCAACAAGACTTTCGCCGCAGTAGATTTCACGAAGTCTCGGTTTTTCAATTTTTCCTGTGGGATTACGCGGAACATCTGCAAAAATAACCTTATGCGGACGTTTGTAACGTGGCATATCCATGCAGAAATCGTTAACCTCTTCTTCGGTAAGTGTGTATTCGGGTTTAACTTCAATAATTGCTGCTGTAATTTCGCCAAGACGTTTGTCGGGCAGACCGATAACAGCAACGTCTTTGATTGCATCGTGTTTACGCAGGAAATCTTCTATCTGAACAGGATAGATATTTTCGCCGCCAGAAATGATAACGTCTTTTTTACGGTCAACAAGGTAAATAAATCCGTCTTCATCCTCACGAGCCATATCACCTGTGTAAAGCCAGCCGTCAGCAAGCACTTCATTTGTTGCTTTTTCGTCACGGTAATAACGAAGCATAACGCCGGGACCTTTTACTGCAAGCTCACCAACATCGCCTTTTGCAACTTCATTGCGATGCTCGTCAACAATTTTTGTCTGCCAGCCAAAACCTGCTTTTCCGATTGCACCAACCTTGTGAATATTTTCAATACCAAGATGCACGCAACCGGGTCCGATTGATTCCGAAAGACCGTAGTTTGTATCGTAATCATGTTTCGGGAAACGGTCTTTCCAGCGTTTGATAAGGCTGGGCGGAACTGGCTGAGCACCGATGTGCATAAGTCTCCACTGGTCAAGTTTGTAATCTTCAATATTTATGTCACCGCGGTCAATTGCATCAAGAATATCCTGTGCCCACGGTACAAGAAGCCACACTATTGTACACTCTTCTTTTGAAATGGTGTCTAAAATCCATTCGGGTTTTATACCTTTAAGCAGAACAGCTCTGCCGCCAACCAAGAAGCTGCCGAACCAGTGCATTTTTGCACCTGTGTGATAAAGGGGCGGAATGCAAAGGAAAACATCGTCTTTTGTCTGTCCGTGATGTGCCTGCTCTGTCATTGCGGCGTGCATAAGGCTTCTGTGAGCGTGAATAATCGCTTTTGGGAACCCTGTTGTACCGGAAGAAAAATAAATTGCAGCATCGTCTTCGTCGGTGAGTTTTATGTCAGGGTCTTTTGACGAGCAGTATGTAACCAGCTTGTCATAGCTCTGTGCAAAGGTGGGGCAATCGCTACCTACATAAATCCAGTCTTTAACCTTTTCAATGCGGCCGAAAATTTCTTCAACACGGCCGGTAAATTCAGGACCGAAAACAATTGCATCAGCTTCTGCAAGCTTGAGACAGTATTTGATTTCGTCCGATGTGTATCTGTAGTTCAGCGGAACTGCAAGTGCACCGGTTTTCAAAATACCGAAATAAACCGGAAGCCATTCAAGACAGTTCATAAGAAGAATAGCAACCTTGTCACCTTTTTTGATTCCTTTTGTAAGAAGCAGGTTAGCAAAACGATTTGCTTTTTTGTTAAATTCGCTCCATGTAATCTGTGTGCGATAAGCCTCGTTGGGGCTTGATTCAATAAGAGAGTATTCTCTCCATGTAAGATGTGCCTGTTCTTCAAGTTTGGGGTTGATTTCCACAAGGCTCACGTCGTTGGGATAAAAATCTGCATTTTTTTTGAGAATGTCGGTAATAGGCATTTTCTTTTGTTCCTTTCAAATATAAATTGAGATTAGTTTTAAACAGAAAAATTTAAACAAAAAAGTCCCCTGTTTAAAAACAGAGGACGGAAATTCTTTAAAATCCGCGGTACCACCTCAATTGCCGGCAAATGCCGACCACTCGAAAGCTACGGCGTTTTGCCACAGCCTCATACGCTTTTACGGGCGCACCCGTTGCAGCCTACTGACGTCAAATTACGTGTTCGGTGCACAGCTCCCGGAGGGTATTCACACTTGCGTCTGCTGACATCTCACACCAACCGATGCCTCTCTTGAAACAAAACTGCAAGGCTACTTGTCTCCAATCATCGCCTTTTTAAAAATATACATAACCATTTTATCACGCAATGCGAAAAATGTCAATAGTTTTTTGAAAAAAGTATATAAAAAAGGATGTCTTTTTAAGACATCCTTTTAAATTTTTTTAATTAAATCAGCCAAGCAATTCTTTAATCATTGCATTGACAACGCGTCCGTCACATCTTCCTTTAACCTGCGGCATAACTTCGGCCATAATTTTGCCGATGTCACGCATCGATAAGGCGCCTGTTTTGGTAACAGCCTCGCTGACGATTGCTCGCAATTCATCTTCTGAAAGCTGAGCAGGTAGGTATGGCGTTAAAACGGAAATTTTTGTGTTAGCTTCATCAACCAAGTCTTGTCTGCCACCTTTTTCGTATTCGGCGACCGCATCTTTGTAATGCTTTATTTCCTTGGCGATGATTTCAATAACGCCCTCATCGTCCAGAACAATCTGTTTATCTTTTTCAATTTGTAAAACGGCTGCACGTGCCATCTGGATTGCATCTTTTTTGACATTATCCTTTTCACGCATTGCAACCTTTAAATCTTCAAGCAGTTTATCTTTAATACTCATTATTTAAACTTTCTCTTTCTTGCTGCTTCAGATTTCTTTTTACGTTTAACGCTAGGTTTTTCGTAATGCTCTCTTTTTCTTAATTCAGAAAGAACACCGGATTTCGCACATGAACGTTTAAATCTGCGCAAAGCACTTTCTAAGGACTCGTTCTCTTTAATTCTGATTTCTGACATTATTTTCCCTCCCTCCGCTTCTGCAATCTGTAAGCGAATGCTTACCAAATGAGAAGTTGGATTCGTACACGTTCACATTTTATTATACAACATTTAACAACGTTTGTCAAGAGTTTTTTCATTTTAAATAAAATTTTATATTTTGCACAGTAAATGGCTCACTTTTTTGTAATTTTAACCAAGCGGCAAAAAATCAAATTATTATGCATATAATTTAATGTAAAAATTTATATTGGAGGCATTTTATGATAATTTATACCGTTCAGCCCGGCGACTCACTCTCTGTAATTTCAGAAAAATCCGGAGTGCCGGTTTCGCAAATTGCTCGGGAAAACGTTCTTTCGGTTCCGGACAGACTGCCGGTGGGATTAGGATTGTTTCTGTCCACGGATTTTGTGCGTCATACAGTACTTCCCGGCGAAAGTCTGTTTTCTATTGCAGAAATTTACGGCATAACTTTCGGCGAAATTCTAAGCAGTAATCCGCAGATTGCAAACCAAAGCGCCCTTTATCCGGGGCAAACCATTTATATAGAGGCAACACAGCCATCCGGTGAAACCGTATCGCTTAACGGATACGGTGTTGTTCCGATTAATCAGGAAGTGCTTGGCAATACTTTGCCGTACCTGACATTTTTGTCGGTTTTTGATTATAAATTCAATTCAAACGGCAACATCACGCCGCCACCCGCATCCGGTGTTACCGGTCAGGCTCGCAGAGCAGAAACGGCATCTCTTATGGTGCTGACTAACGTTGGCAGAGACGGATTTGACAGCAATGCAATTTCATCTGTTCTTGCCAATGAAGATGTTCAACAGAATTTGATCTCCAATGTTATAAATATTCTTGAAACAGAGAATTTTTACGGCATAAATATTGATATTGAATATGTTTATCCGTCTGATAAAACAGCTTACAATACATTTTTGCGGAATATAACGTCACAGCTGAGAAACAGAGGGTTTTATGTTTCGTCTGCACTTGCTCCTAAAACCTCTGTGAATCAGAGAGGAATACTTTATGAAAGTCACGATTACGCATTTAACGGACGTGTTATGGACAGCGTAACCCTCATGACCTATGAATGGGGTTATACCTATAGTTCCCCTCAATCTGTTGCACCGATAAATCAGGTGCGACGGGTGCTGGATTTCGGAATAACACAAATTCCACCCGAAAAAATATTCCTGGGCGTGCCGAATTACGGTTATGACTGGACATTGCCGCATATTGAAGGCAGTGCCGCCAAAGCGGTAACAATTCCGTATGCTATAAACCTTGCATCACGGTATGGTGCAACCATACAGTTTGACCGTCCCTCACAGACACCTTATTTTTATTATACGGATGGAAATGTTCGCCACGTTGTATGGTTTGAAGATGCACGTAGTGTTTATTCAAAAATGCAGCTTATTGCCGAATACGGTCTCGGTGGTGCAAGCTACTGGAACATCAACTCTTTTTATCCTCCAATGCAATTAATTCCCAACTACCTATATAATATAAACCGAATTATGTAATTGGTAAAACATCAAGATGTCTCTTGTTTTAGTGAGAATTTCTCCACGCAGACGGCGACATTTTTGTGTATTTTTTAAAAATTCTGCTGAAATAATTCTGGTTCTGCATACCTGTTACATCGCTTATCTGCGATATTGGCATACGCGTTGTTTCAAGCAGCTCTTTTGCTTTTTGCATTTGAATGTTTATTATGTACTGCTTCGGACTTACTCCCATCATATCCTTAAACAGATGCGAAAAGCGGCTTTCACTTAAACTGCACATTTTTGCGTATTCCGAAATCGGCAGATTTTTTGTGTGAGTGTCGTACATATATCTGCACACGTCCGTGACGGTTTTGCCGAAATCGTCACGGCTTTGCAGAGCGCTCATTGCCACTTTTCTGCTTATAAGCGACAAAATATTCATAAGATGCCCGTGACACATCTGTGTGTAAAATTTTTGCTTGATAGAAAACTCATACACAAGACTGTCAAGCATCTGTTTTATTTCAATATCTTTTCCTACGAAAATAACACGTTTTTGCGGGAACTCCAGCTTTTCAAAAATATAATCGCAGGCAGCACCGCTAAAGTGAATGAAATACGACACAGCGTCGCTGTGTTCTTTAAAATCGTACCGTTGCGGTTCGCCGGGACGGTAAAAGATAAAATTGCCCGATTCAACAGCAATTTCTTTTCCATTTTCGGTTATATAACAAACCCCGCTGTCAATATAAAGCAGATGCCAGTCACTGCGGCCAAAAGGTCTGAAGCTACCTGTTATTCCCGCAGGCATTTTTTGTTTGCCGCAGGTGTTTACATGAAGGTATTCATTTTCCATCCATATCACCTCACACATATATAATACCACATTGTAACAGTGCTGTCAATAGCAGAAAAGTGCTAAAATATAACCAAAAAAACCATATACAATATTTTTCATGTATGGTACAATGAGTGCAGAAAGTCTTACAAAGCAAGCATTTTTTGTATAAAAAGAAAACCGAAAGGGGATTTTTATGTTTAAAATTGGTGTAATTGGCTACGGCGGCAGAATGTGCACATTTACCGGGCTTCTTACTTCGTCGGGAAAGGCTGAAATCACTGCAATTACCGATTTGGCAGAAAACAAAGACAAGGTTATGGAACGATGCGAAAAATTTGGTGGCAAGAATGCAACATTTTATACTGACGCCGAAGAAATGCTTAAAAACGAAAAACTTGACGGCGTTTGCATAGGCACAAGATGTTCAATGCACACAGAGTATGCTGTTCTTGTTGCAAAATACAATCTGCCTATGATTTTGGAAAAACCGGTCTGCATAAACGAAGAACAGCTGACAAAACTTGAAGAAATATGCGACAAAATGAGTGAAAAGACCGTTGTTTCGTTTCCGCTTCGCATCTGTTCCCTTATAAAGGCAGTCAAAGAAATTGTTGATTCGGGTAAAATCGGCACAATTGAACATATTCAGGCATACAACAACGTTTTTTACGGCAGATGCTATTACCACACATGGTATCGCAACGAGAACGAAACCGGTGGTCTGTTTTTGCAAAAAGCCACTCACGATTTGGATTACATAAACTGTCTGCTTGAAGGTCTTAAACCTGTTCGTCTTTGTGCAATGGAATCAAAACAGATTTTCAAAGGCAACAAACCTGCCGGCATGATGTGTAAAGACTGTGACGAGGCAGAAACCTGCCCCGAAAGCCCCCAAAACATACGCAAGCTGGGCGACGGTTTTGACCCGGGCGAATACTGCTGTTTTGCGGAAGATACAGGCAACCACGACAGTGCCAGCATACTGATTGAATATGACAGCGGTATGCATGTTGCATACACCCAGAACTTTGTTCTGCGTACAGAAGCCGCAGGCAAACGCGGTGCAAGACTAATCGGCTACAAAGGCACAATTGAATTTGATTGGGTAACGTCGAAAATACGAGTTTTCAGGCATCTTGAAAATATCAACGAAGAATATAACCTTGTTGATAACGGAAGCCATTTCGGCGGCGACCCTGAGCTTGCGGAAAATTTCATTAAAATTCTTGAGGGCAAAGACGTGTCACACTCTTCACTTGCAGACGGAATTTTAAGTGCAAAGCTGTGTCTTGCTGCAAAAAAATCAGCCAAAGAACACATATTCTGCGACATAAGATGAGTTAACAAAACCAAAAATCCCGACAGTCTGATGGCTGTCGGGGTTTTTTTTTCTTTGGTGTTAATTTAATTTTTCGCCCTTTACATATACCGCCGCATACTTATATTCTTTATCGAAGGTAAGCACCGTCGTCTGATACGCCTTACTGCCTTTTTTCGTAGAATCGATGACGTTCTGCACCATATACATATACAGGTTTTCTTGTTCGTCTTTAAGCTCCGTCACCAAAAGCGCGTCGTTGTCGTGCTCTACGCTCTTTAAAATATCTTTGTTAAATTCGTAGTCGTTGTGGAAGAACGCCGCCGAATTGCTGGTAGAATAC
>JAZNOL010000025.1:0-3612 GCA_045580815.1 Clostridia bacterium
ATTATTTTATCATTCTGCTTGAGTATTGTCAATAGGAAAGTTTTATTCCTAATTTGACATATATTTACATAATTATTTATTTTTAACGAAAAAATTATTAAAAATAAAAAATAGGAATAAAATTTTCCTATTTACATCTTAAAAAAGTTGTGATATAATATAGTTGCATAATAGCGGATAAGTTTATTAAATTTTTTTGATGGTGTACATATGAAAAAAAGAATAATTGCGGGAATATTATGTTTGATAACGTGTTTGACATTGCTTACCGGTTGTAATATACGTCTTGCGCTTGTTGAGTTAAATGTTGTAGAGGTTTACAGCGAAAGCGGTCACAGCAAGGATGCAACACTCGAAATGTTTGAAAAATTCAACCGCACAACCGGACGTGAAAAGAATATAAGTTTAGAACTTGTTGTTCTTGAACAAAAAGAGCGAGAACATACAATGGTGGAGCTGCTTGCGGCAGAAAAAGGGCCGGATATTTCCGGTGTTGAAATAACTCCGATAGTAAGTGCCGGATATGCTGCGCATTATAACGATTTACCCGGAATGCAGGAGTTTATCGAAGAGTATTACAAAAAAATAGGTAAGCCCTATAATGGCGAAAAGGTACATTCGTTAATGAGCAGTATAGCTTGTATGGGTTTTATATATAATAAGGATTTATTTGAACGTGCAGGTATTGTTGACGAAAACGGCGTTGCCAACCCTCCTGAAACCTATGACGAGGTCAGAGAATATGCAAAACGTATTACGGCGCTTGATGACAAAACCTTTGGTATTGCAATTCCTCTTGCATGGCAAAACTGGTATGTGACAGATATAGAAAGTGGGTCACTTTCTGAAGTCGGTTTTTCAAGATTCAATAATAAAACCGGCAGATTTGAATTTGATAAATATAAACCTGTCTGGGATATGTATATGGGAATAAAAGAAGACAAGAGTTATTTTCCCGGTGCAGAAGAGCTTGATAATGACCCGGCACGAATACAGTTTGCAGAGGGTCGCATCGGAATGAAGGTTGCCGGTTCCTGGGATGCTGGGGTGCTTACTGCACAGTATCCGGCAAAATGCCGTTGGGGTGCGGTTCCGCTTCCGACAACAAGCAAAGACGGACCGAAAAACTATCAATACACAACAGAATCTTACGGAAATATACTTACAACCAAGGGCGTTGAGAAACATGGTGGTGAAGTTATGGCTGAGGTTCTTAAATATATGTATTCAGACGAATATATACAGTTTATGTATGAAAGAGAAAAAGCTTTTCCTATAAATTTTGATATGGTAAAAGATGTTGATACCTCGCATTTCAGCGACGGTTGGAAAGATTTTCAAAAACTACTCAAAATGGGCAAAAACACTAATTCGATTCCGGCGGTACAGGTTGACAAGACCAACACTGCCGATTACATATTTAGAAATAAAGTATGGACAGGCGAAATGAGTGTTGATGATGCTTTAAGCTTTTTAAACACTACATATAATAATGCTCTTGATGAGGGTGTGAAAAATAAAACACTTACTTTAAATGCACACTACGTTAACCCAAATTATTCAAGGGAGTTGCCAAAAGGCATCAAATTTGAATAATTTAAAAAATAAAAATATTTAAAGGAGAGGAAAAACATGGCAAAAACAACAAAGAAATTATCACTTATTCTTGCACTTGCAGTGCTTGCAACGCTGTTTGTGTTCGCACCAACAGCGTCTGCAACGGTGCCGGGTACACTGATTTTCAGCGATGATTTCGAAAACTACAATGTTCACAGCACGCTTTTTGAAGGCGGCAACGATGTTACTGTTGGTGAATATACCGACGGCGACACCACAACAAAATGGGTATCGGCTCCGGCTACACTTTCACAGTTTGGTTATGACTATAAAGCACCCTATGGTATAACCGAAAAAGCATGGACAGATGCGACAGATACCGATAACAAAACTCTTACAATTTCAGGGAGAGGTCTTGACAATGCCCCGAAACAGTGGGGAACAATAGTTCTGGATTCTTTCAATCTTGATGCTACAAAAGCGTATACCTTCCAGACTGAGCTGTCTATAACAACTCAGCAGGCAGGCTCGGCAATCAGATTTTTCATCCACAATGACGGCAAAAACTACTATGAGCTTGTTTTCCCCGGAAGCAACGGCGGTAGCAGAAATGTTGAATTCCGTAAACGTGTAAACGATGAAATCACTATTCTTTACACAAAATCACTTTCTACAAAAATGTCTGCAAACAACCACTGGAAAGTTAAACTTAATGCTGACGGTGGCAGATTTACATGGCTTGTTGAAGCCCTTGACGGTTATGAAAGCCGTAAATTTGACAGAGGTATCCGTCATGATTTCGTGGGTGCGGCTATTGACCCCAATCCTTTTGACACAGAGGTTTCAAAAATAGCTCTTGCAGCCGGTGGTCAGAACAATACGTTTGTATATTATGACAATTTCAAAATTTATCAGAACTCGCAGAACGAAAACATAATAGCTTCCGATAATTTTGACAACTATACAGCAGACGATTTTAACTTTGCAACAATGGTAGGTTACAGCGATCTTGATGAAAACGGTGTTACTACAATTAGAAACAACGGTTACATCGGTTCAACCTGGTCAACACCTCCGAGATATTATGCTAATAAAGAATGCGGTTTCGGTGGATCATTTGGAACACCGGATATAAACAACTTCGGCGTGTTTGCAGAAGAAGGTAATGAAACAAACAAAGTTCTTAAAATGGAAGGTAGAATTGCGTGGAATCACTATGAAAACATGCCTACCATTATGTACGACGGTGCAACTGTAAATGCAAACGAAAAAATAGCTTATTCTCTTGATATCAACAAAGATGACAGCAGAATCGGTCAGAGAATTCTCTTTATGATGCATGATCAGGAAAAGAGTGCAAACGCACCTACTCGGCACGAGGTGGGCAGATACCTCAACTCTTATTATGCACTTTATGTAAACGGCAGCAATGCTACAGGCGGCAATGAGACAGATGGTTTTTACCCGGAAAGTACAATTATGCTTGATAAAGTTGTAGGCGGCGAACGTATAAATGTTTACAGCTCAGAATCAACAGAAAGACTTTCTGCAAACAACTGGTACAATGTAGAAATTAAAGTTAACGGCGGAGAAATCACATGGATTATCAAAGATAAAGCAACAGGTGCTGTTCAGACAAATCTTTGTGGTAAATATATAGATGCAGCTCCGTTTACAACAACACAGGCTTGCAAATTTGGTCTCCAGTCAGCAGGTTCTTACAACAATGTATCATATTTTGATAATGTTGTTATAAGAAAAATAGCTGATACCAAAACGGTTTATAACGACAATTTCAACAGCTACACAGCAGTTGAAGAAGGTAACTATGTAACAACTAATAATACAGTTGTTGCAGGTGCATGGACAACAATGGGTCACAACTGGGGTTGGGCAACAAATGACGGCGGTACAGATGTACCCAGTGCGGCTGTAATCGCAGGTCCGTCAGGCAGCAATGTTCTTGCAGTTGAAACACAGGCAGCATACAACAGCAACACATTCTTTGTGCCTGTTGAACCCTCAGATCTTGTTGTTGATGCAACAAAACCGTAT
>JAZNOL010000026.1:0-14652 GCA_045580815.1 Clostridia bacterium
ATACGAAACAGAAATTTATGAGGCACTTACAAACAGGGTTTTTGAAAGCAAGAAAAAACTTCTTGAAGCTGTTGAAACAAGCAAGAATACCTTTAAAAATACTTATGTAATGAATAAAGTTGAAAAAAACAGCAATTACCTTGCGGTAGAAGGTATTCTTGAAGAATGTGCCGATTATATCGGTTACGATAAAGAATATTATGCTGATATTGAAGATAAAGAGCAGTTTGCAAAAGACTTTATCAATGCAAAAGCTGATTTTAAAACTACAGAAGATATCCGTAAATTTATTGATGAATATGTTCCTGAAGAAGATGATGACGATGACAGCTACATCGGTGGCGGAGGTTATTCCGGTGGCGGTGGTGGAGGCGGAGGTTCATCCATTACACTTCCGGCAGCTCCGGTTGTAATTGCACCGACACAGCAGGTTATTGATGAAACCATTAAAAACAGCAAATCACCTTTTGGTGACATCACAAACAATCATTGGGGCTATGAATACATATATTCTCTTAACACAAAAGGCATTATAAACGGTGATGAAAACGGTAATGTGCGTCCCGATGCATCGGTAAGCCGGGCAGAATTTATTAAAATGCTTCTGCTTTCTTTCAACCATAATCCTGCTGAAAAAGAAACAAATGCAGAAGAAACAACTGAAGTTCAGGCGATGTTTACTGACATAAGCAAAGCTGATTGGTATTACGACTATATGCAGTATGCAGGTGAGATTGGAATACTTCTTGGTAGTGACGGTAAATGCAATCCCGAAAGTGCACTTTCACGTCAGGAGCTGTGCACTCTTGTTTACCGTATGCTTCAGTTAAGCGGAAAAACACTTGATAATGTGCGTTCTGCAAAGAATTTTGAGGATGCTTCACAAATTGCAGACTGGGCACTCCGTAGTGTTATGCAATTGCAGTGTGCGGATATTGTTTCCGGCATGACAGAAACAACCTTTGAGCCTCACGGCAGTGCTACACGTGCACAGACAGCAAAAATCCTTGATAAAATTATTAAAAATCTCGATATGCAGGCACTTAATCAGATTAAAAATCAGCCGATAGAGGAGTAACGGCTAAAAGTCCGATAAAGAAAGGATGAGTTTATGAAATATTTACACCGTTTAACTGCACTTTTGATAATTCTTGCATTTGCATGCTGTGCGGTAGGAGTTTCGGCAGAAGAAATAAGGCTTACCGGACCATGGCCCGAAGATCTTGAAAAAGTTCGTGAAGATAAGTCATATCTTGTTGTAAATAATGTTGACGCCACCGTTAAGGTGCAGGAATCAATAGTAAAACGAAACATCAATCAGGATATGCTTGGTATGCAGTACGAAGGTATGGGCGATTCTATATTTGATTCGCAGTACACTACAGAAATTTCTGATACATATAAAGAATTTGCACCAACACTTTATCCAATAACTCTTGCACGTTTTGGCGGCAGTTTGTCAGGGCAGATTAATGCTTTTGACCATATGGGTCCTGTCGCTTCAAGAAAAAGCTCAACCTACACAATGGATGCCTATAGTGATGATAAGCGTGGTAAAGGCTCAACGGTTGCACCGCAACAGTTTGGTGTTGTTGAATGGATAAAACTTGTTCAGTTGCAAAACCCCGAAGCTCAGTTTATTATGTGCATAAGCCTTGAAGCGGCAACTCCGGAGGATAACGCAAATTTAGTAAGCTTTTTCCTTGACGAAAAAGACGAATCGCAGTGGGGAGCACTGCGTGCAAGCTATGGCATTGAAGACCCCATAAATCTTCATTCAATTGAGGTTGGTAACGAGGTTGACCTTATGTCAAAAAATCCCCGTTCAAATTTTGAGATTGACTTGGAGCTTGTTGAATGGTATTGCACACAGGCACGTCGTCATATAGATGCGATAAAAGCGGTTCATCCCGAAACGAAGTTTATGGCGTGCGGAAAATCTTCACCTCATAAAGATGATCCTCTTGACTGGCGTACATGGCACCGTGAGGTAGCAAAAGCTTTTGGAGAAGATTGTCATTATTGGGCATATCACCTGTATCATGGCGGTTATCATCTTGCATATACCGAGTGGCAACTTGATGCCATGACCGAAGATTTTAAAGAGATTTTTGGCGAAGATTATCAAACTAAAATTTATATAACCGAACACGCAACCTGGCCGAACAACAACGATTTTAAGGTTAATATGTTTGAGGATAACAAAACCCAGACACTGTATGCAGCTCTTGATAATGCACAGTTCTTTAACCGTATGTACACCCGTGACGATGTTTACGGCGCAAACTACCATGCATTTTTCGGCGCGCAGAAAATGTGGGCGGCTGTTAAGAAATTTGACGGTCAGTGGGTACGTACAAACGTTAACGAAATCGCACAATTTTACAGCGATAACTTAGGCGACAGAATTGTTCAGCTTGATATTGAAAGTGATAATGTCATTACCGATAAAAACTCAACAGCATCAAGGTTTACGGCAATTGCAACACCTAAGGGCGATAACGAAATGGTGCTCATGCTCAATAATATGAGTGAAGATACAAGTCTTGACCTTACATTTGAATTTGAAAACAAATACACTCTCACGAAAGAAAGTGTATTTACGGCACCAAATCTTTGGTCGTATGTATGCTGTGAAGAAGCACAGGATATTTTCTCGGTAACAACAACCGAGAAAAATGAAGCAAATTTTACAACATACCATATGCCGGCAAAAAGCTGTATAGCACTCACTCTTAAATCGGATAAAAAACTCCCCCGTGTGGACGGTGAGGGTGGTAGTGACGGTGATGAAGAAGCAGTATTTACAGGTGAAAGCGGATTTTCTGATATTGAATATTCCTGGGCAAAAAACGAAATTAATCTTCTTCACGAGCAAGGTCTTGTTGATGGAATGGGCGAGGGCATATTTGCTCCCGATGCCGATGTAACAAGAGCGCAGGCAGCAAAAATGGCGGCAACAGCACTTGGACTTGAAGAAAAAACGTATAGCGGTCTGTTTGACGATGTATCGGCGGATGACTGGTATGCACCCTATGTTCAGACAATGTATGAAAACGGATATATGCTTGGAAAAACTGCCCGAGAGTTTGCTCCCGAAGATGGCATAACTAAAGAAGAACTTGCAGTTTTAGCATCACGTATTTATATGGCACTTAATATTGATGAGCAGGTTTCGGCAGACATCAATTATTTAAACGGTTTTAAGAACAAATCGGAAATTTCCGTTTGGGCAGAAAATGCCGTTGCAATCTGTGTAGAAAAGAATATTTTCCGGCGTATGTACGAATCAGGTCTTTTTGTTCCAAGAGCAAATGCCAACAGAGCAGAAACCGCTTATGTTCTTTACAGACTTATAAACAGCTGATTTGAGACAGGAGGTTTTTAAGTATGAGAAAATTAAAATTTTTGATTTCGGTGTTGCTTATTTGTTGCATGGCAATATCTGCTGTATCAGCAGAAGAAATTGACAATAAAGAAACCCCGGACGGACTTCCTGCATATGCCGGAAGCGGAATTCTTGTGGGTGTCCCGGATGCTGTTATGCAGCAAAGCAAGCTGTATACGGATGTCAGCGATACAAACCTTTATAATAAACTGTCGCTTTTAAACGCACTTGAAATTATTACTCCCGATGAAGATGCAATGTTTTATCCGGAAGAAAAAATGACACGTGCTCAGGCGGTTAGATTTATTCTTCCGGCGGTAAATGCAGATGTTAATCTGACAGAAATTGATCTTCCGTTTTTGGATGTTCCGTCAAATAGTGAATATGCACCATATATTACACTTGCATATAAAATGGGTGTAATAAAAGGCTACGGCTCGGCGGCTTTCCGTCCCGATAGTGTTGTAACCGGCAGTGAATTTATAGTTATGATGATGAATTTGATGGGTTATGTTCCCATGACAGATGTAAAAGGCGGTTTTGTTTCAGGTTATCTGCTTACAGCATCGGAAATCGGCATGAATGTGTCTTCATATGCAGGAAAATCCGAAATTACGCGTGCAGATGCGGTAGAAATTTTATATGAAGCACTTAATTCTCCGGTGCTTCGTGTATCCGAGGTTGTAAACGGCGATGTTCAGTATAATCATAACAAAAAAACAGGCACAATGCTTGCTGTTTATCATGATGTTTACTATACAAGAGGGCAGGTTAGTGCAACTCCTGTTACTTCAATAGGCAGTGCAACGGCAACAAACAAAACAATTGTAATAAATAATGAAAGATATCTAACCGGCGGAGAAAATTTCAACAATCTGCTTGGTTATACTGTAAAATGCTTCTACCGACAGCCGGAAAGTGAAGAAACCAAAACAGCGGTATGTTGTTTTAAAGACGGAAAAACAAAAGAATGTGCAATAGCGGCAGAAAGTAATCCTAAAATAAGCGGAAATAAACTTTCTTACCTTGACGGTGATAAAAGACGTACTGTTACAATAAATCCTGTAAACACTGTTATAAGAAACGGCAAACGTGTTACAGAAAGCTACGGCAACGATATTTTTGAAATTACCGACGGTACAATGAAGCTTGTTTCAAGCGAAGGCACAGATAATTATGATATTATTTTTATCGATTCATACACAAATATTGTTGTTGAATCTGTCGGAATTAAAGATACAATTCTGACAATTATTCCAAAATTCAATGTTCCTCCGATTGAAATTGATATTGCTGACCCGGATGTTATTATTGAATGCAGTGATATTATGGGTAATATCATTCCTGTTCAGTCAGAACGACTTGAGCTTTATGATGCAGACGGAAAATTGCAGGTTACATATATGGCACCGGCAATTCCTGTGGGATGTGTTCTCAGTATCTATGCAGATAAATTTGATAAAGCCGGTAAAGTTCCTGTTCCGGCAGAGGATGCAACATATTTCCGTATGATTGCAAGTACGGATGCTGTGGAGGGAACTGTAGAAGCAAAACAGAGTAATCCTGATGCGTATGTTATAGACAATACTGCATATAAAGAAGCAAAATATAATTTCCTTTATGAGGAAGGGCAAGAGCTGGAGTTTGGTGTTAAATCCAAATTTCTAAAGGATTTCAATGCTCATTTGGTGGCAACAAGCAGTATTATTGACACGGGTGAGCAGTATGTTTATCTTATTAATTCGTCAACAAGCGGTGTTATAGGCGGCAAATTTGAAGCTAAACTTCTGCTTAAAGACGGCACTGTTAAAATCTTTAAAGGTGCTTCAAGCATTGAAATAAATGACGGTATTACAAAAGATATGCAAAAGGTGCAAAAACAGGTTGAGGATAGTGCAGTACATTCAAACGGTGAAAATTCCAGACTGGGACTGTCACAGGTTGCAAAAGTTAAATTTAATGAAAACGAAGAAATAACATACCTTGAAACACTTGCTTCAGCAGATGTGGGTGAGTATGATGACAACACTCTTTCACGTGAGGTGAAAAACGGCGCATACACCATGAAAACAACCCAGAAGTATATTCTTATGGAGGGTGGAGACGTAGGTCCCCGTTACGGTGCTCCGGAGGTGTTTTTCCGTGTGCCGGGAGAATATTCTGAAAAAGACGATGATTACGGCGTAGGTGCAGGTCTTAAATCAACAGAGCAAAGAAAAACCATGGATCTTTATGACATTAAAAGTGCAGGTCTTGTTCCGAGTGTTTCTGTCATTTACGAGGCTGTGTCGGCAGAGCGAATCGGTTGGTTTGTTGCTGTTATGAACGTAGAATATGTTCTGGATGAAGCAGGATTGCCTGTTAAACAGATGACAGGCTGCACCGGCAGAGAAATTGTTACATATACCGAAAAAGTTCCCGGTGCATTTGATGGTCTTAAATGCGGTGATCTTGTCATTCTGTACGGTGTAAACACACAGGTGGCATCGGTTACAAAGCTTTATGATATGAAAACCTTGCCTGACATTAACACAATAAATAAACGTACAAACGGCAAAACCGCACTTTGTGAGGTTGATGAAAAAGCTCCGGAAAATTGGTCAGTCAAATCAGATGTTGCAAAAATCTATTATTTTGAACCTTACAAGCAGGCAGACAGATTTTTCACGCTTACACGCGGACCTGTAAAAGAAAACGGCAAAAATATGCGTGAGATGGAAAAAATGATTTACTGGACGGCTGATACAGGTGCAATGACGCATGGTGCAATTCTTATAGAATTAAACGGTGATGAAAAACCGAAAATCAAAATCGGCAGCATGGGTGACGTTAAACTTGCGGCAACCTATGGCAACGAAAAGGCATCACGTGTTTTCTGTGTTGAAACTTATGCCGATTTAAAACAACTTGTTATTATTAACGGGCTTGAAACTGTTGAAAACAATCAGTAAAATTGTAAAGCTATGATATGCCTGTTGAGGTGTATCTGTTGTGCCGCATCACAAAAAGATGTGTTTTGACAGTGCATATCATAATTTTATATAATTAAAAAATATTAAAGCGAAAGGACGGCAAAACAAAATGAAAAAATTCACAAAACTTCTTGCTGTGTTCACGGCACTTGTCCTGACAATTTCAATGTTTCCGGTTACAGCAACCGAAACAGAAGCAGAAACAATTACATTTACAGATGATTTTTCGGGTTACGCAGAAAGCGGAGATTTTTCTTCAAACTGGACTGTGTTTAATGAAAAAGCAGAAAGCCCTGTTGTAATTACAACTGATGCACCGGGCGGTGACGGAGTAACAAAATGGGTTAAACTTTTTGCAGATAACTACTGGACAAATATTATGACCATTGGCAGAGGTGTTACTGCGAAAACAAAAGTGCCGGATAACTCCGTTACTGATATAAGTGTAAGACTTCGCCGCAATAATAACGGTTCAACAGGTGCTGTAAGATTTTTGGATGACGGCAACGGCAACTATTACCAGCTTTCAATTCCGCGTGTACAGTGTAGTGTTACTTATTTTGAAAATGATGCTATACCGGGTAAAGCTCTTGCAAATTTTGTGAGAAACAAATATGCAGCTACACTTGGTGTCACAGGAGATGATATAAACAGTATTGATGTATCGGGTTATTATACAACATGGGTGCTTTCTAAAAACACTACTGTTGGCGGTGTTTCAACACATACAATTATTGATGTGTTTGAGCATACAGACAGCCTTAACCTTGATACAGCAAACAAAAAGGTTTCAACAAAAGATGTTACTATTGACCCTTGGGCGGGTGCGGCAGATTACGACCAGATTATTACAATTAAAACCGATAAAGCAACGGGGGAAATCTCTTTTGATATAAACGGCAAAGCACACGGTGATACATTACAGACAAAAGCAGCAGGCAAACTTGATGTAAAAGCAACTGTTTATGACGAAGCTTTTAAAAATTCCGCTAACAAGGATTGCACGGTTTCTCTTGTTGGTGCAGGGCAGAACAATCAGTATTCATATTTTACTGATTTTAGTGTTACAGCTGTAAAATACGCAGAGCCCGAACGTGTTGTAAACATTCCGGTTGCAACAGATGACGGGGCGGTTTTCTCGTTTGCTGATGATTTTTCAGGCTATCCCGGTAGTGATGGAGCATATGATTTCTCCGCAAACTGGATAACTCACAAAGAAAATGCCACCACTCCTGTAACAATCACATCACATGCAAATGATACAGAAGAAACATATTGGTTTAAACTTAACGCATCCGGTTACTGGACAAACCTTGCAGATTATGCAGGTGTAGGTACAGATAAAATTATTCCCGGTGATTCTGTTCAGAACATAAGAGCAAGAGTGCGCCGTGGCAATAACGGTGAAACATTTGCTATAAGATTTTTAGATGACGGTAATGGCAACTATTATCAGCTTACAATTCCCCGTGCAGGTACAAGTGTTACTTATGAACAGGGTACTCTTATTGCAAACTTTGTAAGAAACAAATACGCATCGGCACTTGGCGTTACAGGTGATGACATAAGTTCAATTGATGTTTCAGAATTCTATACAGCATGGATAATCTCCAAAAACACTAAAGTCGGAACAACATCAACACATGAAATTGTTGCGGTTTACGAAGATACTGAAAATCTTGTGCTTGATAAAACAAATAAAAAAGTTTCAACAAGCAATGTTACTGTTGACCCTCATGGCGGTGATGCAGACTGGGATCAGATTGTAACAGTAAAAACCGATAAAGACAGCGGCGAAATAAGCGTAGACATAAACTCTGTAAACTTCGGTGATGATGTTTATCTTAAAAAGAATGCATATGCCGATGTTAAGGGAACAATTTATGACGAGGCATTTAAAAATTCTTCGGTAAATCTTTGCGGTGTCAAACTCCTTGCAAGAGGTCAGGGCGGTCAGTATACATATTTTACTGATTTTTCAGTAACAGCAGAAAGACTGCCGGCAACAGTAACCGAAGCATACACAGACGATTTTTCAACCTATGGTGATGTTGCAGTAGCCCAGACGGCTCCGTCAACTATTCTTAAAGACAGCAACGGCAATAATATTAACTGGCAGGCACATTCAAACAGAATGGGCTTTGCACAGGGCGATGACGGTGATGGTGTAACATATGCACGTGTGGGAATTACTCAGGAGGATACTGTTTTAAAAACTCCGGCGCTTCTTATTGAAGCACGTGCGGATGCAAAAGTAAGAAAAGATTATCCGGCAGTTATATACACGGGCAATTATCCCGAAACAGCCGGCTATCACGTTAAATTCAGAGTGACTATGGAGAACCTTGTAGGCGGAATCAGAATTGCTTCTGATGAAACTTTCAACGATTATTACGAAGTTAAAATTCATAACAATGTTGGTATATACATCAACAAAGTAACAGATGGCGACGAAGCGGCTGTTCAGCAGCTTGCATTCTGTGACAAGACAAGCGAGCTTGTTCAGCAGCATGTTGGCTACAGCGTACCGGGTGCAAAAAATATTTATGTATGCGAACTTTTCATTGCGGACGGAGAGATTAAATTTACAGCAAACGTTCTTGAAAATCCGCATCACTGGACAATGGGATGGATGACAGCATCAGATAAAGTAAATCCCATAAATATTGAGAATGCAAGTATGGCATTTTTTGCGGCGGGTAACATGAATAACTACTGCAAATATACTGATTTTTCTGTTGAATCATACGACCTTTGGGAATATGCAAAAACAGAACCCGCATCTGTTCTGTATCAGAACGTTGCAAAAGATATTACTCCCGATGAAAACGGTATAATCGTGCTTGATGAGGAAACAGTTATCAGACGTGTTGTTTTAAGTGTATCCGGCGATATTATGCTTTCACGGGATGGGGAAAGTTTCTATAAACTCGGCACAGGAACAAATGTGCTTAATACAAAATCCGCACAGGCGTTTAAATATGTAAAAGTTCCGGTTGGTGCAAGTGCAAAAGTTTATACAAACGTAGGCGGCAAAAATATTTCGGCACCCCTTTACAGCAATCCCGAATTTGCATATTATAACGACGGCGTGGAGGTTGATCCGTTATTTAACCTTCTGTTTGATGACGGTGCATACGGCGAAGTTGGTTATTACAACTACGACGGAACAGTTTATGTAAAATCACAGCCTCAGGAATCAGCAATATTCACATTTGCAGATTATTTGAATCTTGAACCTGAATTTGCATCAACTGTAAATGTTGCTGTTACATCACCATTTGTTGTAGCTTGTGAAAACGGCAAAATTGCAGGCAGAGTATATATCAGCAATGATATTGCAGAAACATCAGGTCAGGCAATCGTTGCATTTACAGACGGCAACGATACACTTGTTGATGTTAAACCGGCAGATATTACAATAAACGGCGGCGTTGCGACATTTGAAGTTGATGACGTGGCGAATGCAGAAAATGCTAAAATAATGATATGGAACGGGTTTAAAAACGCAAAACCGCTCAGCAACGCATATATATTAAGATAATTTAATTCATTTATTGCAGGCAGAGATAACCTTCTGCCTGCAATATTGGCAAAAAGGAGAAATGAAAATGCTTGCAAAAACACCTCCTATGGGATGGAATACATGGAACACATTTGGATTTGATATTAACGAAGAACTGATAAAACAAGCGGCTGATGCAATGGTAGAAAGCGGACTTGTTGATGCAGGATATAAGTACATTGTTATGGATGATGGTTGGCAGGTATCCCGTGATGAAAACGGCGTTATTGTTGCGGATAAAGAAAAATTCCCAAACGGAATTAAAGCCGTTGCAGATTATGTTCATTCAAAAGGCTTGCTTTTCGGGCTTTATTCCTGTGCAGGTATGCTTACCTGCGGAAGCCGACCGGGCAGTTTTCAACACGAGTTTCAGGATGCACAGACTTATGCAGACTGGGGCGTTGACTTTTTAAAATATGACAATTGCCATAAACCGCTCGGCATAGACGACCACCTGCTTTACAGACGTATGGCAATGGCACTTCGTGCAACCGGCAGAGATATTCTGTTTTCTGCGTGCAGCTGGGGAGAGTACGACACATTGCAGTGGGCACGTCAGTGCGGTTCGCATATGTGGCGCTCAACCTGCGATATTGCAGATAACTGGGAATCAATGAAAAACATTGCACTCAGCCAGTTTGAAAACACACCGTACAATGGTACATACAGCTTTAACGATATGGATATGCTCATTGTCGGCATGGGCGGCAAAGGGCACGTAAGCATCGGTGGTTGCACAGATGAAGAATATCAGACTCATTTTGCACTGTGGGCATTGATGATGTCACCGCTTATGATAGGATGTGATATCCGCAACATGAGCGAAAAAGCAAAAGAAATTCTTACAAACAAAGAGCTTATAGCGATTAATCAGGACATCGAATGCCGTCCACCATATTGCTATAAATCAAGCAAAAACCATGAATTTTATGCGGTAGTTAAACTGCTTTCAAACGGAGATTATGCGATAGGAATATTTAATTTCTCCGATGAAGAAAGACAGGGTAATATTCCCAACAATTTCAACGTAAAATTCTGGGATTTCGGTATGCCTATAGATTCAGGCTATGGTTTTGAAATCCGTGATGTGATTAATCATAAAGATTTAGGCGTTGCAAAAGAATTTGTAACAGCACAGGTTAAACCTCATGGTTGTGCGGTGTTCAGAGCAAAACTTAAAAAACTTTGATACTTATTTTGGAGATTAATATATGAAAAATATAAAATTTTTTGCATTTTTTCTTATTACAGTTATGTTGACAGTAATTTTGCCACCGCAGCTGTCTTATGCGGCAGAGACTGCGGCTACGGTGTCTGTTGATTTGTCATCGGCGGGCATTGTCAAACGGTCGACCGATTTGCTTCTCGGAACAAATGATGACTGGTCTGATAAAGCATCAGAATTTATTTTACAAAACGGTGCATCCGGCGAAGCTCACGAAAGTTTTGTGAAATTTTTTGGTCAGTACGGTGTCCCTCTTGCTAACTTGCGTAAAGGCGGCAGCACATCAAACAGTTATGACTGGATGAGTTTAGTCGGTCCTATCGAGGAACGCGTGGCTAGCCCTTATGCAACAAATATTGGTTTACCGGAAATTATAAAAAGTGCTCTTAAAGTCAATCCCGATGCGGCATTTACTGCGGTTATCAATCTTAATGACAAACCGGAAAAAGCGGCAGATTTGGTGCGTTATTTAACACTTAATCCTGAAGATAAAAACGCCATAAATCCGAATACAGGAATTAACTGGGCACAGATGCGTGTTGATGACGGTATTGAAAATCCGGTTAACATTATTGCTTTTGAGCTCGGAAATGAGCTTTATTGGGAATATTGTAAAGAAACAGGTGCACATCCGTGGAAGGGTGCAACAGAAGCAAATGTTGCTTTGGCGGCAACATTATATGCAGATGTATGCAAACCGGTCATTTCAGCTATGCGTGGCGTAAACCGTGATGTTAAAATTTCTGCAATTTCAAACTCCGGAGCAGAAATTGACGGTGCTTTTAATGCAGCACAATGGTGGAATCAAACAGTAATTGAACAGCTTGGTGATTATTGCGGCGGCAACTGCGGAGGTGGTTGCAGTGGCTCTTGTTTCGGCAAAGGTATAAACTTTATGAGTCACCATGATTATTATTTCTTTGGCAGTACCGATGCCCAAAACAGCAAAGGCGGAGTTTACAATGCATCGGCAAAAGATACGTCTTCAAGAATCAGCCGATATTTTGGTGGCAGAGATATAAAAATTCTTGTTACAGAGCAGAATATGCTCTATGACACAGAAACTGTAACTAAAGAAATGTTGGATTCACATAAGTATGCACTTCGTATTGCCGATTTTATCAATTCGGCATATAATACACCGGAAATTTATTCGGCAAATCACCATGGTTTTATGGCTACAGAATTTAGTTCATACTGGGGAATAGGACGGAAATTTAAAAAAGACGGCAAAATTTATCCCACACCGGCAGGTCTTGTGCTTGCACTTATGAACGAGGCTGTTGGCGGAAATGTCATGAAAACAACAGTAAACAGTAACGGAACTATTTCGGATTATACCGATGCGGTTATAGCAAGTGCCCATCTTAAACCGGACGGCAGGCTTGACCTTGTTATTTTAAACCGCAGTGAAACCAATGCAAAAAATGTATCGGTCAGTCTTAAAAACAGCAATGTCGGATATAAACTCAAATCAGTTTCTCTTTTAAACGGTGCGTCTGATGCTAACAACAAACCCGGCTTTCCGGAAAGCTCAAAAATAACCCGTACACTTGTAAATGCAACCGAAAATTTTGCAGGTTATACGGTGCCTGCTGTAAGCATGGCAGTGCTGCATCTTGTGCCTGAAAATTTTGAGTTTTCTAATGATACAGTCGGTGAAATTTCTGTAAAACGAGTAGGGAACTCCTTGCGTGTTACCGATAAGCTTTATTTACAAAACGGTCGGTACGGTACGGATGCAACAGCGATTGTGTTAAAATCCGGCAAAAGTGCAGAAAATTATTCCTATGAAGATATTTGCGGCTTTGGTCAGGCGACAATCAGCCATAATATTGCATATTTTGAAATTCCTCTGCCTTATGATTTTGAAGTCGGAGAACATGCTGTTATAATAAGCGGAGAAGATTTCAGCCATTATACGGTTTACAGCGGTGGAAAAATTAAAGATATACTCTTTGAAAATGCTGATGAATCGGATTATGTGTATAATGAAACAGCGTACAAAAAGATTTCAAACAGTGATTACAGGGTAGATATTAAGCCTGTGTTTAATGATGAGATGTCATCTGATTCTGTTATGGGTGCAACGGTTGTTTACGGTGATGCTTCTCAGGCGACATCTTATAGCGATAAAAATATTTACCGTGTAGCATATACGGCAGAAACATCGGCAATAAACGAAGCGGTTTCGGTTTATATGCCGCAAAGTGCCCTTTCCGGTGTTTATACTGTGATTTTAGGTGTTAATTCAAACGGAGAGATAAGCCGTAAAATGCAATCATTCTATTTTGAAAAGCCTGATGAAGAAATCATGCTTGTTGCACCTCCGCATACGGCAAATGGTGAAGATATAAGCCTTGTGACAGATTTGTCACAATCGGTTTATGTTGATTTGAAACTTCTTAAAAAAGACAGTATGGATGTCAATGTGTTTATAGGCTATTATAAAGAAGGAAAACTTATAAGTGCATCAACAGATACGGTTTCGTTGCAAACCGGAGAGATTTCACAAGCACAGCTTGTTGCGGGAAAAACCGAAGAAAAACCCGACAGTGCAAAACTGTTTATATGGAAAAACGGTTCAAATCTGCCGCTGATGCGTGCATATGCAATCAGATAAGGAGGGGACGGCTTTGAAAAAAATAATATTTTTGATTTTGATATTAACATCATTGCTGTCTGCAATGCCGGCAAATGCTCTGTTTAACACAGAATACGGTGCACCTCTTTTTGTTGATAGCTTTGAAAAATCAGACCTTGGAGGATTTCCATACACTAAAACTGACACGGCTGCTGTAATTTGTACAACCGACGATGCATACAAAGGTGAAGTGTCTGTACTTATGGATTGGAGCGCACTTGTTGAAGGTGATACTGTTAAATTTGCGCGGTCTTTTTACGGATACGGTATAAACCCGACAAATGAAAATTACGGCGTGACTTTTTATGTAAAAGGCGAAAATCTTGATGAAAAAGATATAGCGTTTGTTTATACTTATTATGATCAGAATGGTCAGAAAAACGGTGCATATACGGATTTTAAAACAGAAACGGCAGAAAACGGCTGGATAAAAGTATCGGCGGTTTTGCCTATGGCATCGGATTTTAATTTAAACCAGAGCGGTTATATTGGCGTTTCTTTTACAAAGAAAGCAGGAAAAACAGATTATGTATATATAGACGAGCTTTCTATGTATCCTGTTCCCGAAAAAATAAACTTTAAAAACCGTAGTATTCCGAATGGCGGAAAGTTTAATCTTGATGAAATAACGGCAAATGCTTACAATCCGAACGGTACGATGGAAGATCTGCCTAACATTAAATTTACAAAATGGCAGGTGTTATCCGGAAATGCTGAAATTAACGGACGTAATCTTATTTATGGTAGTGATGCAAAAAAGATTGTGTTAAAAGGCGAGTTTTTTGGTTGTATTGATGAAGTAACGCTTTTTGTGTCGGATAATGTAAAAGAAATTCCTGGTAAAGCTGTTTTAAAAGC
>JAZNOL010000027.1:0-4728 GCA_045580815.1 Clostridia bacterium
AAAAAGTTGGTGGGGCTATTCCTGAGGGATTAAAAAATGGTGTGCGTAGCTCAAAAGGTTTAGCTTTGAACGAAATCAGCATATTAGTTACTCAGATAAAGAGTGCAATAACGGATCCACTTGTTATTAATTCACCATCTAAGTGGGCAGAGGATGTTGCTGAATTTGTTGATGAAGGTCTTGCCAAAGGATTTATAAACAAAGCCGGAGTTGTTACCGATGCGGCAGGCAATGTTGTTGAGGGTGTTAAAAAGGTTATTGTAGCCGGAAACGAAGAGCTACTTGAAGAAGAAAAGAAGTATCTGGAAGAAAAGCAGCGCATTGAGGACGAAGATGCCGCAAAACAGGTAAAGACCGCTGAGCAGATTCAGAAAGAAAAAAACAAGATTTATCTTGATGGGCTTAAAGAAGCGGCTGATATTGCCAAAAAAGAGCAAAAGCATGTTCAGGATTATTTTGACGACATGATTTCGGATGTGCAGAAAAACATTGCCAATGCCGAAAAAGAAATGACATCCTTCCGTAATAAACTTGCAGAGATTGACGAGCTGGCTGTTGTTCCGACAACTACCTTTACCGGGTTGTTTGGCGGTGACGATTTGGTTGTTGAGGGTACGCCGAAGCTGGCTGATTTATCCGGACGTATTGCTGAGCTGACAAAGTATAACAATAATCTGACCGCAATGAAAGAGCTTGGTTTGGATGATGCTCTGCTTGAAGAAATAAAAGAACGTGGCGAAGAAGAGGGCGGTCTTTTTATGGAGGCGTTTTTAAACTCCACAGATGAAGAACGTGACTTATTTTTGCGCCAGTATGAAGAAATCGGCAAATTGTCGGGTAAGACTGCCGGAGAAATGTTCCAGACGGAAATTGAAGAAGCAACAAAGGGCCTTTCTGATGTGTTTGCCGAAATGAATCCCGATATGCTCAAGGTCGGTGAGGACTGGGGAACGGTGCTCGGTGAAGGTATAACCACAAAAATTAAAGAAGCTCTTGAAAAAATAAAAGGCATGGTTGGTGTGACCGATTACACTCCGAATGCCGGCATCGTGTATCAGACACAAATCACGCAGAATATCACATCTACTCCGCAGACAGCATTTGAGGTTGCCGAAAGCACAAGGCGAGAGATGGAAAATCTTAATAATCAGGCGGTGTTATCATGAACAGGCACAGATATATAGAATTTAAAGATATAAAAATATGTCATCACGGACCGTATGTTTTAACCGGGATTTCAAATCTTGAAACCGGCAGTGCAACGTCACGCAAAATTAATTATATTGATACGGACGGCAGTGAGCGCAGAGATATATTCTACAGCGAACGTGTGTTTGAAATAAGCGGTATAATTCATGCGGAAAATGCGGACGAAATGGTGAAGTTAAAACGCAGGCTCATTTCACGGTGCTGTCTTAAAGAAGAGTTTATGATTGAATATTTTAACCGGTGTGAAAAATATGTTGCGCAGTGTTTTTTTGACAAGCTGCCTACTTTTGGAATCCGGCAAGGGTGGATTCTGCCGTTTAAACTGTATGCGGTTATTCCGGGATTTTTCTGGCAGTCGGCGCTTCTGCACAAGATTGATATATTCGGTTACGAGGATGAGGTGACAGAGTCGTTTACGTTGCCCTGTGTGTTTACATCGAGATTTCATAAAAAAGCGGTATCGAACCTGGGAGACGGTGCGGTTTATCCTGTGTTTGTTGTTAAGTGCAATGCATCGTCCCAGGGAAGTACAATTCTGCTTAAAAACAATACCACCGGAAAACAGGTGCTGATAAATTATCAGACTTCGGACGGTGAGGTTGTAACCGTTGACATGGCAAATCAATATGTGCGCAGCAGTATCAGTGGTAATATTACAAACAGGGTTACCCTTGATTCTGAGTTTTTCTCTTTGGAGCAGGGAATAAACGAGATTGAATCGGTAAGTGCCGGTAATGTGGTTGTCACGCAGTTCCGTGAACAGTTTCTGGGGGTGTAGATGTGGTTGTAAAGACATATGACCCGGTAACTCTTTCGGAAAAAGAAACAGTTACCAAAATAACAAGCATGATATGGAACCGTAGATTTTACAAAAACGGCAGCTTTACCATGCAGACCACGTCCCAGGTGTTTGCGGTAAACGATATTATCGCTTATAAATTCGGCGGCGAAATCAGAAGCGGCATAATAATGAAAATTGTTGAAAATATGGACGGATTTACGGTTTCCGGGTATGACCTTAAGGGTGTGTTTAATTTCCGGTATATTACCGGGGAAAAAGAGTACACCGGAACGCCTGAGCAGATTGCCAAAAATGTCGCAAGTGAATATCTGCTTACTGAAAACAGGGCGTTGCCTCTTTTTGAGATTGAGCCGGATGCAAGCCCGGAGGATGCGGAAAAAATAATATTCACACCGGAAAAGGGGCTGCTGGAGTCGACGTTTGAAACCTTTTGCATTGCCAACGAAATCGGGATTTTTATTGATTTTGATTTGCAGAAAATCACAATGAAAACAGTGTTCGGCAGAGACAGAAGCGATTTGATACGGTTCGGCAGAAAATACCGCAATGTTGAAAACATTGAATATACAAACGACATATTCAACACTTACAATGTTATATATTCTGTTGATGAATCGGAAAACGAAACGGTCACAGGTGAAGCATCCGGGTTTCTCAGACGTGAGGGGTACAGCAGTAAAAATCCGGAAGAGTATTTAAAAGAAAAGTCACCAATTGAGACCGTCCGGGCAGAAGCTACGGAACGGTATGAATACAATGTTGATTATACTCTGGGCGATTATGTCCGGGTGTTTAAAGACAATATAAGCACGGTGAAGCAAATAACCGAAATCAAAGAGGTCCATGAAAGAGGGCGGAGTCTGATTGTTCCGATTTTTGGAACAGAAAAAGAAAATCCGCTGACAAAATTATTGAAAGAGGGTTAATTTATGGCAGAATTTTTATATGATGCTCAGGTGACTGCTGATGATTTAAACAACATTGCTGTTGATTTGGGCGGCGCTCTGACAACGAAGTTTACTAATGATTATCCTTATGCGGTTGACAGCCTTAATGCTATTACCGGCGATTTGGTTTCAAGCGGTATTACGTCTTACGGTGAGAAATTTTCGGTAACTAAGAACGGCGAAAACATAGTTATAGGTACAGGGCTTGCTATATTTGACGGAGGTCTGAAGTATAAACTGACAACGCCGCTTACAATGCCGATTGCGGCAGGGGATTTGTTTATCGAGCTGAATGCAGAGCTTAATACCGTCACCATGAAGCTGGGAACACTGCCTGTAAGCGGGATATACAACCATATTGCAACAATTGCGGAGGATGGTGCAATAACCGACAAAAGAGTGTGGGCAAAGGCGAAGGTGCTTTTACCGAGCGAAGGGTGTTCGTATGGTGAAATATTTAACGTGACGACTGACTCAACCGGTACGGCATATGTAACAATGAAAGCATCAGGAATAAGCAACCTGTTTATATTTACGAAAAAAGGCGGAATAGGGTCATTTTACAGGTTGAATATATCCGAACAGAAGTTTTACGGAGTAGGCGGTGCATATCAGGGCTTAGCAATATTCGACGGAGTATCCGGAGCGGCGTTGTTAAGTTCAAACGACCTTTCTGTAACTGGTCCAAAGGTTTCAATGAGTGTTAGTTCTGTTGATGAAAATACTGTTGTTTTGAAACTGTCGGGTGACAAAAACTGTTCAATGGTTATGGAAATTTATGCTTTCGGAGGTGAGACTGTATGATTAAGGTTTTTGATAATTCAGACATTGAATATTCTGTAGGAGATACATTTAATTTGCCTGTTGAACCGAGCCGGGAGGATGAGTTTTCGGCCGGGATGCAGCTGCGTTTTGTTGTGGCTGAAAGTGTGCAGTCAACGCCAATTATTGATAATACATATAATATCAATGAAAATTTGACGTTCAATGTGGTATTGAGTGAGGCAGATATTAAAAAGCTGTCTCTGGGTGAATATGTGTATAAAATAATAACATACAAAGACAATCAGATTGAGACGGAAGTCAGCGGATTTTTCACAGTGAAATGGGGTGCATGATATGAAGATAGGCGGGAAAAATGTATCAAATACATTGTATATAGGCGGTCAAAGACCGTTTACCTCTGCGGATAAGAGCAATCTTGACAAGAACACGTCTGCCCGGCATACCCACGGCAACAAATCAGTCCTCGATGGCATAACAGAGGAAAAGGTTTCGCAGTGGGATGCAGGCGGCGGTTCGGGCGGTGGTACGGTTGACGTTTCGGGCAAAGAGGACAAATCGAACAAGGTCACTGCAATAACGGGCAATGAAACGTCGGACAAATATCCGAATGTACAAGCGGTTATAGCTTATTTGCAATCGCACGGTATGACCGAAGCACAGGCGGTTGAGTGTGTAAGAGAGTATTTTAAATATAATTCGGCATATATACATGAATTAGTTATTGGAATGCTTTTGACAACACCGGGAATAAACGTTGGATATGTTGAGGATTGGGGGACGATTCTCAGAATTAGTCAAACAGGTGTGCAAACATCACTGGAACAAACCCTTGCGACAAAATCCGACAAGACAACGATTTCGGAAAATTACACGGGTACACTAATGCATAATACAGAACACAGAATAGGAGAAATGCCGTCAACATTTGCATTTGCGTTTGAGGGTTTTCCGACAATGATTGCAACCGATTATATTTCATCGGTT
>JAZNOL010000028.1:0-7286 GCA_045580815.1 Clostridia bacterium
TAATGCACGGTGAAATGGGCAAAATCACCGATGCTACACCTGACGGACGCAAAGCAGGAATCGCCCTTTCGGAGCATCTGGGAGCATTCTGCGGAATGGATAAAAACGGTCCTGTTTCTGTGATGCGGTCTATTGCAAAAATTGACCAGCGCAAGGGTATTGGCGGCATTGCAACAAACTATCGGTTTGCAAAAAACTTTATTTCTACCGAAAAGGGCAAAAAGGCCGTGGCTGATTTTGTGCGTGCGTTTATGGCAAACGGATGTTTTGAAATTCAGTTTAATGTACTTGACAAAAACGACCTGCTTGCGGCAAAAGAGAATCCTGAAAAGTATCAGACTCTTCTTGTGCGTGTTGCAGGCTACAGCGATTATTTTGTAAATCTTTCGGAAACTATACAGAACGAAATTATAAACCGCACGGAAAACAGAGATGTTTAAAATAAAAAGCTGTGACAAAATTGTCACAGCTTTTTATTGTTTTATTAGTTTTTACCGTTATATTTCAAGAATTGTTTTGCTTCCTCTTTCAAGAGAAACCACACCGGTGCGGCATATTTCAAGAATTTCAAATTCTTTCATAAGTGCGATAAACGCATCAATACGTTTGCTGTCACCGGTAATACGCATAATGGTGGAATCCAGCGTATAGTCAACAGTTTCTGCCTTAAACGCCTCTGCCGCCGTTTTTATATCGTCACGGGTTTTGGGGTCGTTTTTAACCTTTATCAGCATAAGCTCGCAGTTGACGGAATCATCGCTGTCAAGCTCCTTGACCTTGCACACATCGTTGAGCTTATAAAGTTGGCTTTTTATCTGGTGATGAATGCGCTGCTCGCCCTCATAGGTTACGGTTATACGGGAATATTTGTCCGATTCCGTTTCACTAACCGTAAGAGAATTAATGTTGAACTGGCGGCGGCGGAACATGCTTGTGACTCTGTTAAGCACACCGGATTCATTTTTAACCAGAACAGCTATGGTATATTTAGGCATCAATATCACCCACCTTTGTGATTATGTCATCAACCGAGCCTCCGGGGGGAAGCATTGGCAGAACAAATTCATCTTTATCTATTGCACAGTCAATTACAAAAGGACCGTCATAGGAGAAGGCTTTGTCAAGAGCAGCATCAAATGCTTCAAGACTGTCGGCTTTTGCACCGTCTGCACCGAAGGCTTTTGCAAGTGCAATAAAATCGGTTTGGCGGTCAAGCACCGTCTGTGAATAATGCTTTTCATAAAACAAGGTCTGCCACTGACGAACCATGCCTAAAACACCGTTATTGAAAATAACAATAACCATAGGTGTTTTGGTGGAAACTGCTGTTGCAAGCTCGTTTAAGCTCATGCCGAAGCTGCCGTCGCCCGTAATAAGCACCGGGCGGCATCCTGTGCCGACATAAGCACCGATTGCTGCACCAAGACCGAAGCCCATTGTTCCAAGACCGCCGCTTGATACAAATCTTCTTGTTTTTGAAAACTTTGCATACTGCGCTATCCACATCTGATGCTGACCTACGTCTGTTACTATGGGAGTGTCGTCTTTAGTACGGCTGTTTATTTTTAAAATAATATTTTTTGGTGTCATTCCGGGGCGTGTATCAAGAGTTTCCATTTCGGCAATTTTATATTTTTCAAGCTTGCCTCTCCACTCCGGACGAGTTTGTTTTTCAAGTTTTGCAATTATTTTTTCAAGTGTCAGTTTAATATCGCCTTTAAGCCGGCAGGTCGGTGTTACTGTTTTGTCAAATTCTGCACGGTCAACATCAACGTGTATTATTTTTGTGCCGTAAGCAAATTTTTCTTTGTTGCCGGTTACACGGTCGTTAAACCGTGTTCCAAGAGCGATTATACAATCAGCTCTGTCCATTGCAACAGAGGCGGCAAGATGCCCGTGCATACCCTGCATCCCTAAAAATCCGGGATGATTTGAGGGGATTGCCGAAAGACCCATAAACGAACAGCCGATAGGTGCATCAATCAAAGCCGCAAGGGTTTTTATTTCTTCTTCTGCACCCGAAGCTATTGCACCGCCGCCGAAATATATATACGGTCTTTTGGATTCTTTTATAAACGTAACAGCAGTATCAACATCTTTGCAAACCAGTTTTTCGTATTCTTCCACAGGTGGCTGAGGTGTATATTCACACTCTGCCATCTGAATATCCTTGGGCACGTCCACAAGAACAGGACCGGGTCTGCCGGATTTTGCAATACGGAACGCCTCGCGGATTGTATCTGCCAGCTCTTCAACAGAGCTTACGATATAGTTGTGCTTTGTAATCGGGATGGTTATACCGGTGATGTCAATTTCCTGAAAGCTGTCTGTGCCAAGTAAATGACTTGCCACGTTGCCGCAGATTGCCACCAGAGGAACAGAATCAAGATGTGCCGTTGCAATACCTGTAACAAGGTTTGTTGCACCGGGACCGGAGGTGGAAATGACAACGCCCACCTTGCCGGTTGTTCTTGCATAGCCGTCTGCCGCATGAACAGCACCCTGTTCGTGTGCAGTTAAAACATGGTTTATTTCGTCCTGATATTTATAAAGAGAATCGTAAACATCAATAATCTGTGCACCCGGATACCCGAAAACGGTTTCCGTCTGCTGTTCTATCAAGGTTTTTACGATTATATCCGCACCTGACAATATCATTTCAATTATCTCCTTATGTTATCTGTAATAAGTTGTCCCATTTCACGGCAACCGACTTTTTTGCAGCTTTCGGACATTATGTCCGCTGTTCTGTAGCCTGCTTCAAGAACATCATAAACCGCTTTTTCGATTGCATTTGATTCTTCTTCCATTCCAAAACTGTATTTAAGCATCATCGCCGCCGAAAGAACCGTTCCCACCGGATTTGCCGTGTCTGTGCCGGCAATGTCGGGTGCAGAGCCGTGAATAGGCTCGTACAGCCCGCAGGACGTACTTCCCAGACTTGATGATGGTATCATTCCGATTGAGCCTGTTATCATACGGGGTTGATCAGAAAGAATATCTCCAAACATATTTTCTGTAACAATAACATCAAACTGCGACGGATTTTTTACAATCTGCATTGCACAGTTGTCAACAAGCATATCCGAAAGTTCAACATCAGGATATTCCTCTGCCAGACGGTGCATAACAGATTTCCACAGCCTGCTTGTGTCCAGCACATTGCTTTTTTCAACGCTACACAGCTTTTTACGGCGTTTTTGTGCTGTTTCAAAGCCTATTCTGCCGATGCGTTCTATTTCGCTTTCTCTGTACTGCAAAATATCGGTCGAAATTTTTTCGCCGCCATTTTCTTCGGTTTTGTGTTCACCGAAATAAACACCGCCGATAAGCTCGCGGACAATAATAAAATCTATGCCTTTTTCAATAATTGACGGTTTAAGAGGTGATGCATCGGAAAGCTGAGGCCAGATTTTTGCCGGTCGGTTGTTGCTGAAAACACCCATTTTGGCACGAAGCCTGAGCAGTCCTTTTTCGGGACGCAAGTGTCCGGGAACGCTGTTCCATTTATCACCGCCGACTGCACCAAGCAGAACGCTGTCGGATTCAAGGCATTTTTCAAGGCTTGTATCAGGAAGCGGCTCACCCCATTTATCAATGGCACAACCGCCCATATCAACCTCGGTATATTTAAATTCGTGGCCGAAAAGCTCTGCCACCTTGTCAAGCACTTTGACTGCCTGCTGTGTAATCTCCGGTCCGATACCGTCACCGGGAATTACTGCTATATTTTTTTTCATTTTACTTCCTTCAATCTTTTAAAGATTTCAAAAGACCGCCGCTTCTGATTATGTTCTGTATAAATTCCGGAAACGGCTGTGCCTGATATGATTTTCCTGTTGTAATATCTGTAATAACGCCCGTACCAAAATTAACCGAAACCTCGTCACCGGCGTTTATTTCATCTGCCGCCTGCTCACATTCTAAAATAGGCAGACCGATATTTATAGCATTACGGTAAAAAATGCGTGCAAAGCTTTTGGCAATAACGCAACCGGTTTTGCAGGTTTTTATAACAAGAGGTGCATGCTCACGTGAAGACCCGCAACCGAAATTCCATCCGGCAACCATAACATCACCGGGCGAAACTTTTTTCACAAACTCTGTGTCAATATCCTCCATACAATGTTTTGCCAGCTCGTTTGCATCAGCGGTATTTAAGTATCTTGCAGGGATAATTACGTCCGTATCAACATTGTCGGGATATTTAAAAACTTTTCCTTTTGTTTCCATGTCAGTTATCTCCCTTCGGTGCTGTAATATATCCGGTAAGCGCACTTGAAGCTGCCGTCAGCGGACTTGCAAGATAAACCTCGCTGTCAACGTGACCCATACGTCCCACAAAGTTGCGGTTTGTTGTGGCTACGCATTTTTCGCCCTCGGCAAGTATGCCCATATATCCTCCAAGGCACGGTCCGCAGGTTGGGGTTGAAACAACTGCACCGGCATCAATAAACGCCGTCACATAGCCTTTTTCAACACATTCACGGTAAATATCCATTGTTGCCGGAATAATAATACAACGCACACCGTCAGCAATCTTTTTGCCGTTTAAAACCTTGTATGCCGCCGTCATATCCTCCATGCGTCCGTTTGTGCAACTTCCGATAACAACCTGGTCAATTTTTATGCCGGAAAGCTCTGCCGCCGGTTTTGTATTTTCAGGCAGATGAGGACAGCTTACTGTGGGAACAATATCCGAAAGATTAATTTCTATAACTTCATCATATTGTGCATCAGCATCAGCTTCGTAAATCACGGGAGTTCTTTCGCATCTGCCGCTTATATATTCCTCTGTTATTTCGTCAACAGGGAAAATGCCGTTTTTCGCACCGGCTTCAACTGCCATATTGCATATGCAAAGGCGGTCGTCCATGGAAAGGCTTTTTATGCCGTCGCCAAAAAATTCCATACTGCGGTAAAGAGCACCGTCAACACCAATTTTGCCGATTATTGTAAGGATTACGTCCTTGCCGCTGCAATCATCACACAGTTTGCCTGTAAGATTAAACTTTATTGCCGATGGAACCTTGAACCAGGCAGTTCCCGTTGCCATTCCTGCTGCCATATCGGTGCTTCCCACGCCGGTGGAAAATGCACCAAGTGCACCGTAAGTGCAGGTGTGGCTGTCTGCACCAATGATGCAGTCGCCGGCTGTTACAACGCCTTGTTCCGGCAAAAGAGCATGTTCAATGCCCATTTTGCCTACATCGTAAAAATGGCTTATGCAGTGCCGGCATGAAAACTCACGGCATTGCTTTGACTGCTGTGCTGCTTTAATATCCTTGTTTGGCACAAAATGGTCAAGCACAACCGCAATTTTATCTTTATCAAAAACCTTGTTAAATCCTGCTTTTTCAAACTCGTTTATTGCCACAGGGGTGGTAATGTCGTTACCCAGAACAATATCAAGCTTTGCACTGATTAGCTGTCCTGCTTCAACCGTGTCAAGCCCTGCATGAGCCGCCAGAATTTTCTGTGTCATTGTCATTCCCATAATTTAATGCTCCATTCTAACTTCTTATCATGTTGTTGTAAGCACTGAGAAGTGCCCGTGAGCTGGCTTTGATAATGTCGGTGTGAACACCTGCACCCCAGTAAATATTGCCGTCTTCATCTTCAATTCCGATATAAGCGGCAGCCTCACTCTTTGAACCCTGGCTCTGCATACTGTGTTCTTCGTAAACTGCCAGATGATAAGATTTGTTTGTAAGTTCTTTAAGTGCACTGCTGACAGCGTCAAGAGAACCGTTTCCTTCCGAAACAATTGTGGTTTCTTTGCCACCGGCACGGAATGTAACCTCGGCTTCAACACCGTCTCCAACCTGTTTGAAATGAGAAACCGTTATTTCTACGGGATTTTTGTAATCAAAATAATTTTCTTTAAACACATTCAGCACATCTTCAACTTTAAGCTCTTTGTGTTCATGGTCAGAAATACTTTTGCATATGTAACTGAGATGCTCACGCATTTTTGCAGGCAGGTCATAACCGTAAGTATGCTGGAGAATATATCCGATACCGCCTTTGCCACTCTGGGAATTTACCCTGATTACATCAGCATCATAGGTGCGGTTGATGTCCGTGGGGTCAACAGGAATATACGGCACGCTCCAGTTGGTGATTGCCTGGTCTTCGCGCCACTTCATTCCTTTTGCAATAGCATCCTGATGACTTCCCGAAAACGCCGCAAATACAAGTGCACCGGCATAAGGAGACCGGTCATGAACATGCATTCTTGTGCATCTTTCATAAACCTCAACAATATACGGCATGTCCGAAAAATCAAGTTTGGGGTCAACGCCGTGAGAATACATGTTCATGGCAAGTGTGATTATATCAACGTTTCCTGTGCGTTCGCCATTGCCGAAAAGTGTGCCCTCAACACGGTCGGCACCTGCAAGAAGTGCAAGCTCTGTGTCAGCAACCCCTGTGCCTCTGTCGTTGTGAGGATGCAGGCTGATTGTTACGTATTCTCTGTATTTGAGGTTTTTATCCATAAATTCAACCTGAGAAGCATAAACGTGGGGCAGGCTCATTTCAACGGTAACCGGCAGATTGATAATCACATTGTTATCGGGACCCGGCTCAAGAACATCAAGCACAGCATTACACACCTCAAGGGCATATTCCGGTTCTGCACCCGTAAAGCTTTCGGGAGAATATTCAAATCTGAAATTGCCCTCATATTCCGATGCAAGTTTTTTAACAAGTTTGGCACCGTCTATTGCAATTTTTTTAATTTCATTTTTAGATTTTTTAAACACCTGCTGACGCTGTGCAACACTGACAGAATTATAAAAATGTATAATAGCATTGGGTGCACCCTTGCAGGCTTCAAAAGTTTTGCGTATAATGTGTTCACGGCACTGCGTAAGCACCTGAACAGTCACATCATCGGGAATCATGCCGCCGTCAATAAGTGTACGCAAAAACTCATATTCAGTTTCCGATGCTGCCGGAAAACCGACTTCAATCTCTTTAAAGCCAACTTTTAGCAGTAGCTTGTAAAACTCTATCTTTTCTTCAAGGCTCATAGGGATAACAAGACTCTGGTTACCGTCACGCAGGTCAACACTACACCACTGAGGTGCTTTTTCAACGTGGTCTTTTTTAACCCAGTCGTATGTAATGTTTTTTGGTGGAAAATACCCCACCCGGTATTTGCTGACATTCATCATATCGGTTGATTCCTTTCCTGACAAACACGTTTTGTTTTAAGGTTTATGCCTGTCACAATTTTTGAGTATAATATTTCCTTATTATATATTATACATTACATTTTT
>JAZNOL010000029.1:0-4554 GCA_045580815.1 Clostridia bacterium
TCAGTAATAAAAATCCCTGCCGATGCGGCAAAAGCATCAATACCGTTTTTGTGTGCAAACTCGTTAAAAATTCCCTCAGCCATAGGACTGCGGCAAGTGTTGCCAGTGCATACAAATAAAATCTTTTTCTTTTGTTTCATATTGCTGTTTATCCCCCTTTTTCGGCATTTGCAATTCAGCTTTTAGTTAAATAATTTATTTCTATAATTATATTATAACAAATCAAAATACTTTGTCAAGGAATTTTTTATTTCATTTGCAAAAAAGAGCATCCTTTTTATTGGATACTCTTTGTCTGCCGTTGAGTTAAGCATTTTGATAATTCTTCCGTTAGAAAATCTAATTTGAAGAAACAATTTCATAATGCATTGATGCATTGTCTTTTGTAATTTCAAAATTCACATATCCGTCAGCATTTTTTTCGGTTGCTATTTCTCTTATTCTTTCACCGGAAGATGACAAACCGTAAATCTTCAAATTACCGCTATTTTTAAGTGAAAATCTGCCTGTTACAGGTTCAATAAGTATAGGCGCTGTTCCGCCTGTAACAATTGTTCTGCCGTCATCTGACAGCACCTGTCCGCTGTTCCATATTCTGCCGACAGTTGTAAGCAGTATTCTGTCCGAGTTTTCTATTGAATTATTCGTAAGCGACGTATAATAAACTGTTGCAAAATTGTTGTCTAAGTTTATTTTACTGCTTTTAAATTCAAGCTCTTTATTCTTTATAAAACCTGTTACTGCCTGGGTACGGTCAGTATTCACCACGAAAAATCTGTCATTTAAGTTTGTTGTAAGCTCGCCTGTTATGCTTTCATAAATTCCGGTTTCTTCAGCCTGTTTTGTCTTATTATATACCTCGTCCGAATTTGCCGATGCACTATAACGCACATCTTCAAACATCATCCCGTTTTTACCCACAAGACCGTATTTATAATTTTCCACAGGGATATACTGGTCAGCATACTGTGCTCTTTCCGGATTGCTGTCACCAAAAATATTCTCATAGTACGCCTTTGATGATTCTGTCACATCGCCACGAAGCCGGATTGCCGATGCTGAAGGCATACTGCCAAGCATATCGGGATGAAGCCATAAATCATAAACATGCCCTGCTTTTATATCGGTATTTTTAATTTCCGAAAAGTTGTGTGTCTGCCATGCATACATAACCGGATGCCAGCCCTGAAAAGCACCAAAAGCATTCATCATCAGCACCGCTTCGGTGTTATATGCATTCGGCTCTGTCGAGTTCCATTCGGAAATAACAAGCGGCATACCAAAAACCTTTCTGTTTATGCTTCTGCCTACAATTCCAAGTCCTCTGTCATCAAGCATGGACTGCTGACGCACAGATATTTTAACACCGGCATTAAGCGATGTTGCAGGATTTGTGTCCATCCAGTACTGATGATTATCAATAAAATCAGTATAGGCATTTGCATAAAACGTGCCTTTTTCAGCACCGGAATCGCCCCATGCTGTTGCACCTGTAACAGCACATTTTACGCCAATCTGCCGCAAGTCTTCAATACGTTTGATATAATAATTTTTTTGCAGTTCAATAAGAAATCTGTTTGTGTCGTTTCTTCTGTTTATCGTGTAATTCTGAGAAAGGTCGGCAGAGTTTGCCTCTCTTTCATTGTACCCTGCCAGATTTACTGTGTTTGTTAAATGATTTTCATTGTTTTGCAGACCATACTTTCCATAATGAGCTGCTGTTGGTGCCCACGATGCTTCAAGCTCTGCTCTGGTAGGATATTTCTCTTTAAGCCAACTGTTGAACAGCGTTTTCAGCTGACTGTAATAATAATCTGACCTTTGAATGCCGTCACAACTGAGAATTGCATCTTCGTTTTTCAGAGCAAGCATCGCCAGCGCCGGGTCATCCTTGAGCTTAAGACCTGTATAAGGATTTCTTGTATCAAGCAGAGTTCTGGCAAACTGTCGCTCTGCTTCTATCATTTTCTCGTCAAAATATCCGTAGTTTTTATATGCACGCCAGATATTTTCAATGTCTGTTACATTTGTATCATCGTCGGTTATTTCTTTTCCCCCTGCAAGGTCAACATAATAATAAATTCCGTTTTCTTTAAGGCACGACATGAGGAAAAACATTCTGTCAAGTTTATCTTCGCTAAGTTTTCGTCCGCCTGTCGATTTTTGCTCATAAAGCGAATTTTCAATAAGATGAAATCTCACCAGATTAAATCCGTTTTGTGCAAGACGTCCTGCCAGTTCTTTTGCTTCATATTTTTGCGGCATTGCCGAATCTCCCGGCAGATTTATTCCCATAAATCTGCCCTCACTGCCGTCTGCAAAACGAAACTTGTCCCCATCAACTGCGACATAGCCGTGTTTTCCTGCTGGCTTGTCAAGAAGATAAGACGCATCAATTGCCGAGCCTTTTATTTTTTCATAATCAGGATATTCATACTCAAACCATCCTGTTGTATCAGGATTTTTAACTGCACTGTCTTCTTTTGCAGTTTTTGTCTGCCCTATGCGATTGCCGCTACTGTCGGCGATTCTCACCTGATATGTATAAATTTTTCCGTACTGTATATTAAAATCTTCATATTGAGTAGTTCTCACAGAGGCAATCAAAGTACCATCACGGTACACATTATACGCCGCCGCACCGCTTTTTTTATCCCATGAAAGTTTTATACTGTCGCTGTTTGGAACGGTTTTAAGTGTATCATCATATTCTTCGTTTACAAATTTCATGTTGTCCATATAAGCAATGCTTCCTGTAACAGAACCGTCCCAAACAAGCCCGAAATAGCATATTCCGGTAAAATCAAGTTCTTGAGAAATTTCTGCTTTATTCCACATAAAACGATCTATGGTAGAATCGGCAAAATCCGAAAATGGCACGGACACAGTTTTCCATGTGCCGGCATCGGATGCAGAATAATATTTTGAAAGCGGTACGCCCACAAAATTCTGACCATCCGAATCGGTATTATAAAGTGAGCCTAATGCAACATAGTAATTTACAACCTCGTCGGCACTGTCTACTTTAATATCAAGACAGGCACTGCCGGTTTGTGCTATATCACTTATATTGTGTTTTGTTACACCTGTAGCATCGCTGTCAAGAATAACAGCACTTACTCCAAAGGTTGTGGTGGCGGCTCTGCCTGCTTTTGAATAAACGCTTTTTCCGTGTGCAGTATCGCTGTCTGTCACTACACGGGTTGTTGTATTTTTATAATACAGTTTTGTTCCTACCCCGGAGGTTACATAGCTGTCTTCAAACCATGTTGAAATTATTTTTTCATCAGCTTGCACTACCAATATAAAGACGCAGGTCAGCACAAAAACAAGTGCTGTTAATTTTGCAATTATTTTTTTCATTGTGCCAACCTCCTATTCTATAACATACGGAATACTGCACGGCATCGCCGTATCTGTCCAGATATAAATAACAAGTTTTGAAAATTTATCGGGTATTTCAGGCAGGTTTACTCCTATTGTCTGAACGCCATTGTTCAGGCTTTTTCTTTCAACAGAAGCCGAATTAAGGTTTCCTGTTTCACCGTAGCATGCCACATAAATCACAGCATTTGATGAAATTGCAGAATCCAGTTTTATATTGAGACTTCCTGCATTCTTAACGTTGGATTTTGTGATTTTTTCGCCTGTGCTGTTTCTGATTGAATCACACAACACAACAAGACTTTTATCGTCACTTTCACGGGTAAATGTATATATTTCAATAACATTTCCGCCAGAATCTTTAAGAGCAACTTTAATCGTTGCACTTCTGCCAAAAATTATAGGCAAGGTATATATTTCGCCATAAGTTTTGGGGTCTGTTCCATCGGTTGTATAAACAATTTCATATGCATCCGATTCAAGAGTTACAGACGATGATAACGCATCCGTTTTAACTCGAACCTCGCCGATTATGGGGGCGTTTCCGTTAAAATTCCATGTACCACCAAGCAAAGATTTTAAATTCTCTGTTTCTGTTGTGCTTGTGCTGTTGACATCAGTCCCGTAAGTATGTTCACCGCACAGATTTCCGCTGCCCAGTGCATAGCAGTTTTGTATATCACCGTAAATTCTTCCGGCAATACCTCCCGCTTTTTCACCGCCGGTAATACTACCTTTAAATCCGCAATTGGTAATACTTCCAACCTGCGTGCCGACAATACCTCCGCTTACTATTCCGCTCACTTTTCCGTCAAACACACAATTTGTAATTTCTGCATCACTGCCGCTAAAAAGTCCACCTGCAAATCCATCTGATGTTACCGATGCATCTGAAACGCATTTATCTGACTTTCCGCTGATATATCCCGCAATTCCTCCGGCATAAGCTGCATACGCCCTGCTGTCTACCTCGCCACTAAAACTGCAATCTGTTATCTCACAGTTTTCGGCATATGATACGATTCCGCCGGCATACGCAATACCGTAGTCAGATATATCCGAAGCTGCAATTTTTCCATTAATGTCAATTTCTGTTATTTTTGCATCTCTTGAGAAACCGATAAATCCTGCATATCTTTCGTTTTTATTCTCCCCTGTATTAAGGTTTGA
>JAZNOL010000030.1:0-7534 GCA_045580815.1 Clostridia bacterium
TTTTTTCAAAAATCAATATAAAAACCGCAATTTTATTCAAATTGCGGTTTTTTTCGCTAAAATCATTAACTTTTTTGTTACCGTTTCGCTTTTTTCGTTCTATAAAATATTTACACAAATTTTATTGTGATAGATATTATATAAAAAAACAAATTTATTGACAAAATGTTTAATGTATTGTATAATAAATATAAGAGATAAATTACCATTTATCACTTTTTCAAGAAGGAGCGTATGTACATGACTGAAAATGAAAATTTGACACTAAACAACCAAAACGGAGATTCTGTCGATGCACCTGTCGTTACACCCAAATCTCCTGTAATCAACACCGATTCTGCCGCAGAAGAAATTCTTGCATCTTTTACTAACGAAACGCTCACAGATGCTAACACAGAAGAATCTGTAGTTGAAACAGCCGTTGTTCCTGCGCAGACTTTCGATGTTGCACTTAATGAAAATGCTAAAAAACCGATCCCAAAAAAGCTGCTTATTCCCATTGCTGCCGGGTTATTACTAATTGTACTTTTAGCAGGCTTTTTTATTATGCGTGGATTTAAATCTTCTGAGCCTCAACCGCTATTGTTCCGCGAAAATTTAGTTCCTGCTATTCTTGATGATAAATACGGATACATAAACAAAAACGGTGACTTTGTTATTGAGCCTCAGTTTGATGACGCATATTCTTTTTCCGAAGGTCTTGCCGCTGTCCTTGTTGGCGACGAATACGGATATATTAACAAAAAAGGCAACCTCGTTATTAATCCGCAATTTGATGATGTATATTCTTTTAACAAATCCGGGCTTGCCGTTGTTCAAGTTAATGACGAATATGGATATATTGACAAAAAAGGCAACTATGTTATTACTCCTCAATTCGATGATGCAGATTCTTTTGACGAATCCGGGCTTGCTTGTGTTGAGGTTGATGGCGCATACGGATGCATTAATAAAAAAGGTGACTTCATTATCGAGCCTCAGTTTGAATCTTATTTTTATTTTTCCGAAGGTCTTGCCGCTGTCAGAGTTGACGACGAGTACGGATATATTAATAAAAAGGGCGACTTTGTTATTAATCCGCAGTTTGATGATGCATCAGCGTTTACTGAAGGTATTGCGTGCGTAGAAATGAACGATAAAGATGGATATATCAATAAAAAAGGCAACTTTGTTATTAATCCGCAGTTCGATTTTGCGTATCCTTTTACTGAGTCGGGACTTGCTCTTGTAAAAGTTGATGATAAATATGGATACATCAACAAAAAAGGTGATTTTGTTATAAACCCTCAATTTGATGATGCAGATTCTTTTGACGAATCTGGACTTGCTTGTGTTGAGGTAAACGACAAATACGGATTTATCAACAAAAAAGGCGACTTTGTTATTAACCCTCAGTTTGACTACGTTTCTTCATATTCTTCTTATGATGCCAATCTTAAAGAGGTTGAACTCGGAGATAAACACGGCGTTATTAACAGCAAAGGAAATTACGTTATATCCCCCAAGCTTGAATATATAGCCAGCATTTATTCCGACGGAATTATTTTTGGTAAAGATAAAAAACTTGGAGTAATGGATAAAAAAGGTAATGTTATAGTAGACGCTGAATATAAAGCAATCAGCTATTATGATGTTGATGATTTTTGTATTACTGACGGGTGCTACAACTATGACTCATATTCCGGTTATTGTTACACCCACAAGCCCAGTTCTTCATCATATCTCTCGTACTGTGATTATCCGTCATGTTATAATCGTGTATCATATAGTTGGAATGATTATTGCTACGAACACAGTTATCTTGAATAAAAATTCACCCCCACCTTTAAAGGTGGGGGATTATTTTATCAATCACACTATTAAAGCATTTTGAGCTTTGATCTAAGCACCGCACAGCCATGCGGTTTAATCGGTGCCGTTACAAATTCTGCTTCTGCTTATTAATTTAATTAAAATGCTATCATCACTATTGCCGCAACGCCGGTTATAATACCTGCCCATCCGATTTTTGTAAGACGCTCTTTAAACATAACTGCCGAGCATAATGTTGACAGCATTATAATTCCGCCATTGGAGCACGGAAAGAATATTACCCCCGGCAACGCACCCGACAGATACAGGTTCATTTTGTTTACTACTGCCACGCCTATTGCAAAAAGTATTCCGAGAATCCAGAATCTTTTTGTATAAATTTTCACTTTTTCCTCTGCTTTTATTTTTGCGAAAAGTTTTAATACTAATATGCCTAAAAGCATAAAAAAGAAAGACACAAACAGATATTCGTTAAAACACTTGTCTCCGTAATTTTTTACAAGCAGTTTTTGCATAACGCCGAGTGCACCGGACATAAGCATTGCAATAACAGTATAAACAAGATAAACTTTACTGCTGTTTTGCTGAGGTTTTTCGCCTTTTGCCGAAACGGCAAAAATAGCTGCAAGCATAACAAATATTCCTATCCATTTTGTGAAAGATATAGGCTCTCCCAAAACAAGTGCCGAATAAAATGTGGGTATTAAAAATCCCGACGAATAAATCAGCGAGCATATTGAAACCGAACCGCTTTTAAGTGCAAGCATATAAAGACTTTGCGCCGCAAGTATAAACACGCCGTACAAAAACGCCAGCAATATAAATATCGGGTCAGTCATAACAGACAATTTCATTCCCGAGCAGGCAAACAAAACCATCGCCGTAACAGCTGCAAGCATGTTTGCCGACATCAGCCTGTCAAGACCTTCAAACTCGTTTTTACCGATTTTTGAAATAAGATTTTTACTGACGGCAAGAACTATCGCCAAAACAAGAAGTATGTAATCCATAATTTTCTATCGCTCATTTCTTAAAGTGTCATTGTGTTGTCGCCTTTTGGCATCATCGCCCGGATAAGACGACCTGTGTTGTCGTTCATAAGCATATACTGACGTATAAATTTGTGTCCGCCGTCAGGATTGTCGCCCTCACGGATAATGCTCGCAATACTGTCGCTCCAGCAATCTGTACCGATGCGGACAATAAGTATATACGGAAACTCTGCTGTCCATACCGTCTGTAAAACGCCGGCATAGCCCTCTTTTTTTGCCGCCTGGGTAAGTGCATCTGTGTTTTTAACTTCTTCACATCCGCTTGCAGGAATAACATCAAAGCCTAAATTTTTAAGATGCTTTGAAGTAAGCACATCTTCATCCCATATTGTGTATTGCCAGTCAGTCACAATAATGCTTCTGTCAAGATATTTCACAGCATTGTGGGTATCCTTTCCTGTGCCTACCGTGCCCTCGTATTTGTGACCGAAAATATCATATTTTCTGTTCCATTCAAAATCAAGTAAGGTGTCGCCCCATATCATAACACGTCTGCCAAACTGCTTCATATCCTCGGCAATATCATTGAAAAACTCTGCAAACAGTTTTGCTGAATCTTTTTTACTGCACACGTCACAGGTTCCGAAGCTGTACGCCTCGTCACCGCCTGCGTGAAAATATTTGCCCTCACCGCAAAGTTCAATAAGCTCACGACGGATTTTTTTCTGTAATTCAATAGTTTCGGGATTGCTTACGCAGTATGTCCAGCCGTCAGGCTCAAAAAGTAATGCTTTTTCAGGTGCATTTGTAAGGACAACGTGGTGCCCGTCCTGATTTTTTGCACATGCGGCATGACCAAGATGATTGAACATTGGGATAATTTCCATGCCCCATGCATGAGCCTCTTCAATTATGGGGGCAAAATCTTCTTTAGTGTATGCATCATCAAAAGCAAGCTCTTTCATGCAGTCAAATTTCAGACTGCCGAAAAATTCAAACATTATGTAAGAATGTTTCATCAAACCGCAAAGACGTACACATTTGCGGATAATATTGATGTTGTTTCTTGTAACAGCAAGATGCATTCCGCGAAATTCTAAAGCAGGCTTGTCCTGGATTTCGCATCCGTTTATATAAAAGCTTTCGTTTCCTTTTTCAAAGCTCATGGGAGTTATCATCTGCAAAATTGTGGCAAAAGCATGAATAAGACCGATTTCATCTTCTGCCGCCGCCGCAATACCGTTTTCTGTAATAGAAATTGCGTGTTCTCTGTCCGCTTCAAGCACAGCCGTGCCGCTTCCTATGCGCATAGTGTGTTCCGGTATGTTTTTGGAAAATTCCAGTGCAAGAGTGCTGTAACCGAAAGTGAAATTGTTCCACAATTCTTCAAACAAGGTTGCTGTCCGCTTATATTTAAAGGTTTCGTTAATAACAAGTTTTAAGTTTTTTGAGAAAACAAACTTGCCGTCTGTTTCTGTCATTTTGTTTGGAAATGGATATACCAACATTTTTACTTCCTCCCGTATTTTTAATTATAATATTATTATAGGACATTGCCACTTAAAAGTCAATGGATTTTTGCAGTATTATTATGGACATTTAAAGAGCTGTAACACAGCATCTTCTGCTGTGTTACAGCCGGTTTTACTTACCCGATGCTTTTTTGAGAAGATATCCCTCACGCACGCCAAGTTTACTTATATACACTTTTTTACAGCCTATTTTTTCTACCGCAAAATCAAACATAAGCAGTCCCGGCACAACCGTATTAAGACGTTCCGGCACAACAGAATTAATAACCTCTGCGGCACGTTTTTCGTCTTCAAGCAGATATTCTTTAAGTTTTTTGATGTTTTCTATACTGATTGTGCCTTTCTCTTTTATGCCAAAAATTTTTTCTTCCAGTTTTGACACCGCACGTACTGTTCCGCCAACGGCATACAGTACACTCGCTTTCATCTCTTTTGCTTTTTCGTTGCCTATCATTTCTTCAAGACGGCTGTATATGTTTTTGCATTCGTCTTTTGTGGGGAACATTCCTTTTACATATTTTGTATAAAGGCTGAGTGCGCCCTCCGGAAAAGATGCCGCATAGGATGCTGTACCTTTTTTAAAGCAAACCGTTTCCATGCTACCTCCGCCGATATCTATAACCGCTCCGCTGTCCCTTTCTCTGCCATAAGTAGCACCGGCAAAGCTGCAAAGTGCTTCTGTTTCACCGGATAACAAATCTATTTTTACACCGGAGGCATTTTCTATATATTCAACGGCTTCTTTTGAATTTTTAATATTACGAAGTGATGCTGTTGCGAAAGCAAAAATCTTTATATCCTCGTGACTTTTTGCTTCTGCAACGTATTTTTTTACGGTCTTTGCCGCTATTTTCATTCCCTCTTCTGTCATAACATAATCTTTGATATGCGATGCCAGAGATGCCACGGTTTTATGCCCGTCGACTATAACAAACGTTTTTCCGTCACATTCATAAATGCACATACGGATTGTGTTTGACCCTATATCAATTATTGCGTACATAAAATCAATCCTTTGTATTAACCCCGGCAACTTCAAGCAGTGCCTGTGGAATTTCAGTTTCTTTAACCTTTTTTATAATTTCGCCTTTTTTGAAAATCAAGCCCTCGCCTTTTCCGCAGGCAACGCCCACATCGGCTTCTCTTGCCTCGCCGGGACCGTTTACGGCACAGCCCATAACGGCAACCGTTATGTTTCCGTCATAAACTTCAAAAGCTTTTTCTACTTTTCCTGCAACGTCCTGCAAATTCACATTGCATCTGCCGCAGGTAGGACACGATATAATTTCTACGCCTTTTTCTGCAAGGTCAAGGGATTTAAGTATCTGTTTACCTACTTTGATTTCTTCTTCCGGCGGTGCAGTAAGAGAAACACGCAATGTATCGCCTATTCCCATTGCCAGAAGTGCGCCTATACCAACTGAGGATTTTACTGTGCCGGCAAAGGCACTACCGGCTTCCGTAACACCTAAATGAAGCGGATAACGACTTTTTTCGGCAAACATCCGATAGCTTTCAATTGTATCGTTCACACTTGATGTTTTAAGAGAAACCGCAATATTATAAAAATCGCAGTCCTCAAGAATTTTTATGTGTGCCATTGCACTTTCTACAATTGCCGCCGGACACGGTTTGCCGTATTTTTGCAGAATATTTTTTTCAAGAGAGCCGCCGTTGACACCGATGCGTATGGGTACGCTGCATTTTTTTGCCATATCGACAACAGCTTTTACTTTTTTGGTGTCACCGATATTTCCCGGATTGATTCTCACCTTGTCTGCACCGTTTTTCATACATTCGAGTGCAAGACGGTAATCAAAATGAATATCGGTAACAAGCGGTATGTTTATGCGGTTTTTAATCTCTTTAACAGCCTGTGCCGCCGCCATATCCGGCACGGCAACACGCACAATGTCACAGCCGGCATTTTCCAGACGTTTAATCTGAGCGACTGTTTCTTCAATATTATCGGTTTTTGTGTTTGTCATACTCTGCACGGCAATTTTTTCGCCGCCGCCAATTACAACTCCACCGATATTAATTTTTAAAGTGTCATTTCTTGTAAACATAAAATCACCTGATTATGCAAACAGTTTCAGTATATCGCTTGATGTGATAAACACCATCAACAACAGTAAAAGTGCAAGACCGATAAAGTGCACCATTCCCTCTTTTTCCGGTGGAATGGGTTTTCTTCTGATAAGCTCAATGAGTAGAAAGAAGATTCTGCCGCCGTCAAGTGCTGGGAACGGAATTAAGTTAAAAATACCCACATTTATCGCCAGAAGCGAGAAAATATTCAATAAGTTGGGAATACCTGTCTGCGGATGTTCCTGAGCTGTTTCAACCACATCACTGATTATCTGTCCTGTACCTACCGGACCTGACATTTCTTGTATGCCCACCCTACCGGTTACAAGCATTTTTAGCGAATAAAAAACTATTCGCCCTGTGAAAAGTGTTTCAGAAAATGCATATTTTGTTAATGTCCATGCATTTTTTTCCTCGAATTTTGGCGAAAAACCAAATTTATACGAGCCGCCATAAGCAACGGGAGTCATTTTAACCTTTATTTTTTCACCGCTACGTTTTACTGTAAGTTCTGTTTCACTTCCGTCAGCCTCTGCCGACATTAAAAATTCCAAATCGCTGTATGTCCAAAGCTTGTTGCCGTTTATCGCCGTAATTTTATCACCAATCTGCAACACCTGCGGTGCCGGTGCACCGGGAATGCCTGTGTCCAAAGAACCAACTTCAAGTGTTGGAAAACCTTGCATATATGAACACAAAACAAGCATTGCGATAAACCCCGAAATTATATTAAAAATTGCACCTGCCGCCATAACTATAAATCTTGCCCATACAGGTTTTTTTGAAAGTGCGTTGGGGTCGTCGGAGGATTCATCTTCGCCTTCAAGACGAACGAATCCGCCTATAGGAAAAATACGCAGACTGTAAAGTGTTTCTTTACCTTGCTTTTTCCAGATTTTAGGTCCAAAACCTATTGAAAACTCGTGCACTTTGACGTGCAATGCTTTTGCCGCCACAAAATGTCCGAATTCATGAATCATGATTATAAGCATGAAAATTACAACAGTTAAAACAACTGTCAGTATTGTGTTCATTTAACCATCCCTTCAATTATAAGCCTTGCTTCTTTGTCAGCCGCTATAATATCTTCAAGAGACGGCTGCTCAA
>JAZNOL010000031.1:0-5013 GCA_045580815.1 Clostridia bacterium
CCCCTTATAAAAAAGTATGGCAAATGGCCCTATAAAAACGGCGGGCATGTTATATTAATTAAACTTAGCACCTTAATTATACCACATAGCCTGCCGTTTTGCAAGAGAGTTTTTAAATTTTTATAAAAAATGCTGTTAGGAGACAACCAAAATGAACTCATTTAACACTGCAGTAGGCAGTCTGCTTTATCAAAACCGCATGATTAACGGACTTACGGAAAGTGAAATGGCTAAAAAATGTGGTATTGATTTAAACGATTACTGCGATTTTGAATGTGGCAAAAAATCACCGTCACTTCAAGCGTTTATCGACATATCTATAGCCTGCAACATTGACATTTCTGCTTTTTTTGAAAAAATCAGACACAGTAGTCAAAGCTTTGAAACTTCTGAGGAATCAAAAATTATATATTGCACCGAAGAGGAAGATTTCACATCCGACGACGGTATTCCCTACACCGGTTACAATGTTATTATCCGAAGTGGCAATATTATAGTAACACGGTTTACCGATGTGTTTTTGAACAAAGAGGCCGCATTTCATTTTGTAGAAATGTGTAACCGGCTGGAGCTCGACCCAAACCACGTTGCGGATGTTATAGACGATGTTCTTATTACATAATCAACGGCTGTGATACACCAAAACGTATCACAGCCGTTATTTTTCAATATTTTTTTATAAACTACCATTTCATTGCATTGCGCAGTTTTTCTATTGCCTTTTTTTCAATTCTCGACACATACGACCGCGAAATATTCATTTCGTCAGCTATCTCACTTTGAGTAAGCGGCGGTTTACCGCCAATACCATACCGTTTTACAATTATTTCATACTCACGATTTGAAAGCACACTGCTCATTTTTTCTCCAAGACAATCAATCTGCAGCTTCAGTTCTACACTTTCCTCAACACGTTTTTCGCTGTCTTCAATAATATCCATAAGTGCAATTTCATTGCCATCATGGTCAGTACCGATTGACTCGTTTAGTGATACCTCGTTTTGTTGTTTCTTCGTTGCTCTAAGATGCATCAAAATTTCGTTTTCAACACATCTTGCGGCATAGGTTGCAAGACGTATGTTTTTACTTTCGTTGAAGCTGGAAACTGCTTTAATGAGTCCGATTGTGCCTATTGAAATAAGATCATCGTTATCATGACCGGTGTGATAATACTTTTTTGCAATATGTGCCACAAGACGCAAATTATGTTCAATAAGCTTATTTTTGGCTTCTTTATCTCCTTCGGACATTTTCTTTACATACTCACGTTCGGCTTTTGCACAAAGCGGTTTAGGAAAGGATTTTTCAAACCCAATATATCCTGCAAGAAACCACATACTCTCTGCCACAAGCGAAATGAGTCCCATAATTGCTGTAAACATTTTAACACTGCCTTTCAATAATATATGACGGTTAATTATATGCAGGAGTGTATGTCCGAATTTACTTATAAAATACAAATAAGCTGTAGCAAATGTTTTTTTGCCACAGCCCTTATTCATTCTTTTTCGTAAAAAATCATTGCAAGTGTTGCGATGGGTGCAGTTTCGGCACGCAGGATGCGTTTGCCGAGTGTTACTGATTTTGCACCGCCATCTGTTAACAGCTTTGCTTCTTTGGGGGCAAATCCGCCCTCGCTGCCTATAAACAGCCCGATGTCGGTTTCGTCTGTGGACGAAAGCACCTGTTTAAGGCTTGTTCCCTGTTCTTCTTCATACGCCAGAACAGGCAATTTGCGGCTTAAAAAATCCTCTGCCGCCTGTTTGAAAGTCATTGGCATTTCAACCTTGGGGATGATACCTCTGCCGCTTTGTTTTGCCGCAGACTCGGCAATTTTGTTCCACCGTTCAACCTTGGATTTTGCTTTTTTTGCATCAATTTTGGTTACGCAACGCTCGCTGTCGCAAGGCACAATTTTATAAACACCAAGTTCAACAGCTTTTTGTATAACAAACTCAAATTTGTCACCTTTAAGAAGTGCCTGATACAGAGTTACCTTTGTTTCAGGCTCGCCCTGCGATGGCTGTTTTTCTTTTGCTTTAAGCAAAATTTCGTTTTTTGAAACCGAAACAATTTCACATATATGGTCAAATCCGGTGCCGTCACAAACAGCCACAACCTCGCCGCATTCCATACGCAGAACGTCTGCAATGTGGTGGGCATCGTCGCCGATTATTATAACATCTTCACCGGGTACATCGGCAAAAAAACGTCTCATAGTTTAACTCCTTTTGCTGACGATTGCAACCCAGTCGCCGTCAGTTAAAACCCGGTCAATTACAAATCCGTTTTTCTCAAGCTCGGCTTTTACGTCGTCTGCTCTGTGGTTGATTATGCCGGATGTGATATAAACACCGTCATCGGTCAAAAACTGCGAAACATCCTTTGTAAGCATAATAATCGCATCAGCAATAATGTTTGCGGTAATAATGTTGTATTTTCCGTCAATACATTCTGTCAGGTCGCCGCATCTTATATCAAGCAGATTTTCAACGCCGTTAATCTGGGCGTTCTCTTTTGCAATTTTAACAGCAACAGGGTCAATGTCGGTGCACACAAGGGATTTTGCACCCAGCTTTGCCGCCGCAATTGACAAAATTCCGCTACCTGTGCCAATATCAAGAAAATCTGAATTTTCGTCTATGTATTTTTCAAGAAGTGTCAGACACATACGCGTTGTTTCGTGAGTTCCGGTGCCGAAAGCCATACCGGGGTCAAGCTCAATTACAACATCACCATCGCAATCGGGCAAATCCTCCCAAAGTGGTTTTATCATAATACGCTCGCCGATTTTTATGGGTTTGTAATACTTTTTCCAGCTGTTTTCCCAGTCGTCCTCACTGACAATTGATGTGGTAATTTTAACATCACCGCAGCTGAAAAATTCTTTTGCTCTTTCAATACCTTCGCCAAGCTGCAACAGCACTTCCTCCATGTTTTTGTCAGGAGAAAAATATGCTTTGATTACAGCACCGTCGCCGCTGTAACGTTCGCGCACATCATCGTCAAGCACGTCCCAACGTGCGGTATTGCGGTTTGCTTCTTCAAGAAGAGTGTTGTCTTCAATTGTAACACCACCTACACCGATTGTATAAAGCACGCCGGAGATTGCCTCAACTGCTTCGTTTGTTGTATTTATGGTGACTTCTGTCCAGTTCATAAGCCGCCTCCTTAATCAAACAAATCTTTGATTTTGTCTGCAAATTTTTTCTTTTTGTTATATTGCTTGTCGTTTGTTGTTTCAGCAAATTTTGCAAGCAGGTCTTTTTGCTCGCCCGACAGATTTTTCGGCACTTCAACAGTAACCGTAACAAACTGGTCGCCGGGCTGTTTTGTGCGCAGTGACGGAATACCCTTTCCGCGCAGTCTGAATTCTGTATTCGGCTGTGTACCCTCGGGAACAGTCATTTTAACCTTGCCATAAAGTGTCGGCACTTCAATGTCTGCACCAAGTGCTGCCTGAACAAAGGTAATGGGTATACTGCAAAGCACGTTTACGCCGTTACGCTCATAAAGAGTGTGGGGACGCACATGGATGTTTATATACAAATCACCGTTGGGACCGCCGTTTCTGCCGCAGCTACCGTCACCGGAGCTTGTAAGAGTCTGTCCGTTGTCAATACCGGCAGGAATAGTTATGGTCTTCTTGTTCTTTTTCTTTACCATGCCTTTGCCATCGCATGTCTGACAGGGGTTTTTAACAATTTTTCCCTTGCCGCCGCACGCCTGACAGGCACGTGTTGTAGAAAACTGACCGAAAGCCGTGCGCTGAACCTGACGAACCTGACCGCTACCGCCGCAAGTGCCGCAAGTTTCGGGCGAAGATCCTTCTGCCGCACATGTTCCCTTACATTTGGGACATATTTCAATACGGGGATATTCAACCTCTTTTTCACAGCCGAAAGCCGCTTCTTCAAAAGAAATAACAACAGTTGTTTCAAGGTCATCGCCTTTTTGCGGTCCGTTACGTCGTGCGCCGCCTCTGCTGCCGCCACCGCCGAAAAAGCTGCCGAAAATATCGCCCAGGTCGTCAAATCCGCCAAAGCCGCCGAATCCGCCGCTACCGCCGCCAAATCCACCAAACTGCGGAGGACCGTCATGACCGTACTGGTCATAGTTTGCACGTTTTTCGCTGTCGCTTAAAACCTCGTAGGCTTCACTTGCTTCTTTGAATTTTTCTTCTGCTTCTTTGTTGTCGGGGTTAAGGTCAGGATGATATTTTTTTGCAAGACCTCTGTATGCTTTTTTTATTTCATCTGCCGATGCGCTTTTGGAAACGCCCAGCACTTCATAATAATCACGTTTCAATATAAGCCCTCCGATTAACTGAAAGTGTACAATTTCCCGGCTCCCTCTGACGAGAGAGCTGTCACGGTTTTACCGTGACTGAGGGAGAGGCTTTTAAATTCACATTTTCTCTCCCTCCGTCAAAATCTGCGATTTTGCCACCTCCCTCGTCAGAGGGAGGCGAGAGTTAATACGAACGCTTAACTCTTATACATTTCAACATCAAATACAACTTTGACATCAAGATGTTTTGTTCTTAAAAACACCATGCGGACGAACCGATTTTATCGATCCGTCCGATGTGGTAAAATTCAATTAGATTTCTTTAAAATCTGCGTCCTGAGCACCGTCTGCATTGCCGCCCATGTCGCCGGGATTTCCACCCATATCACCGGGGTTTACGCCACCGGGATTAGCGTTTTGATACATTTTTTCGCTCATTTTATGAAACGCCTGTGTAAGACCGTCGGTTGCCGCTTTAATAGCATCTGTGTCTGTGCCTTCAAGAGCTTTTTTAACTTTTTCAAGTTCTGCGTTTACGGTGTCTTTATCTTCCTGCGGAAGTTTGTCACCGTTTTCTTTCATGATTTTTTCTGTCTGATAAACAAGTGAATCAGCGTTGTTTCTGATGTCGATTGCTTCTTTGCGTTTTTTATCTTCTTCAGCAAATTTTTCTGCTTCTTTAACAGCTTTATCTACTTCGTCGTCAGAAAGATTTGTGCTTGC
>JAZNOL010000032.1:0-9816 GCA_045580815.1 Clostridia bacterium
GATATATTGTATATCTAAAAGTTTTATTAGGTGGTATTTTATGAAGAGAAAAAGATGTTGTTTTGCGGGTCATAGTAAAATTTATGACAGCAAAATCAGGGAAAAGTTGCTGAAGCATATTATAATGCTGATTGAAGAAGAAAATGTAAAAGACTTTTGGGTTGGCAATTATGGAAAGTTTGATGAATATTCGTCATCAATACTTATGGAACTGAAAAAAACTTATGACGATATAAAGATTGAACTAATAATCCCGTATTTTAGAGAAAAAGCAAGTGAGCACATGGTGAATAAATCGGATTATATTATTTGCTATGTTGAGCATTCATGGGGAGGTGCTGCAAAGACATATGAATATGCAAGAAGACAAAAACATATACAAATAATAAATATAGCTGATAATTAATGTGGATATGCAAAAAAAGGCTGATATACCGTTTTTTAAAACCGGTACAACAGCCTTTTGACATTAAATTGCCGTTATTTTTACAAGATACGATGAATAAAGTGTCATGTCGAGATAAATTCCGAATTTATCAGCTGTGAAAATCTGCTCAGAAACAAGCTTCATGTCATTATTTTCATCAAGCAGGAAAAATTCAACCTTCAATCCGTTTTCGGATTTTGCATTTTCAAATTCCACTTTAATCTGCTTTTCCGGTGAATCATCGTCATCATTGAAATATGTGAGCGCAAGTGCGCTGTCCTTGCCGTTTGTTGCACCGCAGTAATACACGTCGTCATCAATATTATCGGCTTTAACCCATGTGCCAAGCTGAGCAAGTGCATCAAACATCAAAAGTGAATAATAACCTTTAAGGGGTTCTAACGTATCGGTGTTCCACAGACCACACATTCCGCTCGGTCTTGCCTCGTAATACATCAGCATATCAAGAGAACTTGCCTGACACGCCAGCATTGAGCCGAGCAGGAAAGATGCACCTTTAAGCCCTTTTTCACTGCGGAGAGAATAACTCCAATCTTCACCCAGCCAGCCTCTTATATAGTTGTATTCGTTGAGAATGGTTTCGATTCCCGAAATACCTGCTTCTTCAAGGGATTTTATTCCTTCTTCGGCTGCTTCGTAAATGCCGTAAGGAGTTTTTGCATAGCGATGGAACGAATAAAAATCAAGCGGAATATTACGCTCTTTTACTGCTTTTAAAAATTCTTCTCTGTCCCATGGTCCGGTAAATGCCGGTCCGCCGATTTTAAGATGAGGGAATTTTTCTTTAAGATATTTTACCGCAACTTCAAAAAAGTCAACAAACTCCTCGTCTGTGCCCTGCCAGCAGGGATTGCTGCCGTCTGCGTTGCGGCAGTCCGGCTCGTTCCAGATTTCCCAGTATTCTATATCATATTTGAAACCGTCTGCCCAGCCCTCGGTATAGTGACGGATAATATGCTCGCATATTCTTGCCCATTTCAGATTATCTTTGGGCGGATATGTGCCGTATTTGTAACCGTGCTCAATTGAAGCACCCAGACGGTAAAATACCTTTGTGCCAGCCTCAAAGGTGGCAGAAACATACCCGTCGGTAGGCCCAAAAACGTATGAAGCCGGGTCGTTTTCATCCGCATCAAAATTTTTAAAAATTCTGTGTACATCAACGGTATGCTCGCCGCCGTAGCCGCTGTAAAAGGATGCATCGTGGTTGCGTGCATAGGGAATATGCGCCGCCGCATAAATATCAAAATTGCCTTTTACCCCACGCACCTTTGAACCGGCAGGACCGTTGTTTACGGCGTTCATAGGCTTGATTTTGCCGCCGTTTTGTGATAAGTCAATTTTAATTGTCTGCATGAAGATTCCCCCTTAAATTTAGTTAATTAAAGTGCCGTTATTTTTATAAGATATGACGAAAACAGTGTCATATCAAGATGAACTTTGAACTTGTCTCCCACAAAATCATACTTTGAAACAAGCTTCATATCGTTGTTTTCATCAAGCAGGAAACATTCAACCTTTGCACCATCCGGTGTGCCAAGATTTTCAAATTCCACAGCCACTTCTTTTGCAGGGGTGCTGTCATCCTCGTTAAAATATGTAAGTGCAAGGGCACTGTCTTTGCCGTTTGTTGCAGCGCAGTAATAAACGCTGTCGTTTACATAATCGGTTTTCACCCATGTGCCAAGCTGTCTGAGTGCGTCAAACATAAGCAACGAATAATAACTTTTAAGAGGATAAAGCCCTTCTGTTGCCCATATACCGCACCACGCACAAGGTCTCGCCTCGTAATACATAAGCATATCAAGAGGACTTTCCTGGCAGGCAAGCATTGAACCAAGGAAGAATGATGAGCCTTTAATGCCTTTCATACTATCCATTGAATAAATATAATCTTCACCACGCCAGCCTCTTACATAATTGTATTCATCAAGAATTATTTCGCAGTTTTCAAGTCCGTTTTCCGCAAGATGGTTTTTTGCTCTTACAGCCGATTTGTAAATATCATCGGGATTGTTTGCGTAGCAATGGTAGGAATAGAAATCCAGCGGAATGTTTCCGTCTTTTACTGCTTTTAAAAAGCTTTTTGAAAATTCTGTTATATCGGAACTGCAAAACGCCGCACCGCCGATTTTAAGATGAGGAAATTTCTCTTTAAGATAGGGTGCTACCGTGCAGTAGAACACGGTAAACTCATCGTTTGTACCTTGCCAGCAGGGACGGCTGCCGTCTCCGGCATGAAGTTCAGGCTCGTTCCAGATTTCCCAGTATTCTATTTTATAATTAAAACCGTCTGCCCAGCCTTCGGTATAATGGCGAATAATATGCTCGCATATTCTTGCCCATTTCAGATAATCCTTCGGAGGATATGTGCCGTATTTATGCCCGTGCTCAATTGATGCACCAAGACGGTAAAACACCTCTGTGCCTGCATCAAAGGTTGCTGTGACGCATTTATCCGTAGGTCCGAAAACATAGGACGCCGGGTCGTTTTCATCTGCATCAAAATTTTTAAAAATACGGTGAACGTCAACAGTATGCTCGCCGCCATAGCCGGTGTGAAAAGATGCATCGTGGTTTCGTGCATAAGGAATATGCGCCGCTTTGTAAGTCTCATCGTTGCCTCTTTGTGCACGTCTGTCAGAGACAGGGCCGTTGTTTACGGCGTTCATGGGTTTGATTTTACCACCGTTTTGTGATAAATCAATTTTTATTATCTGCATTTTAAATCCTCCCTAAACAGGTCAGTTTTTCATCATTATATATTATTTTAAAATGCTTGTCAATAGTTTTTTTTACGAAACTTTTTCGTAGAAAAAACTATTGACAACAGTAGTTATTTGGTATAAAATAGTGTTAAATTTATCTTTGGGAGGAAAATTTTATGGAACTTTTTTCAATCATGTCACTTGACACAGACCATATTGACGAAATATGCGAGGATATCCGCCACCAGTACGAAACCGGTGTGACCACCATGCCGCTTTTTTGTATGACGCTTGTGCCGGAGGGCAATCCGCCAATAAAAAAGGCAGAAATGAAATGCGAGCAATATAAATATTTTAAAGAAAAACTGGACAAAAACGGCGTGCCAAACGGTATTCTTGTTCAGGCATCAATCGGGCACGGTTATCTGCTTGACGAGATGTTCCCTTTTCAGAAATACACACAGCTCATTGACGGTGAAGAAATCGGCACCTGCTGTCCTTATGACAAAAATTTTCAGGCACATTTTCGCTCGGTAATGAGCACACTTGCCTCCTACAAGCCCGATGTTATTATGGTTGATGACGATTTTCGACTGATGCTGCGTCCGGGCAGAGGCTGTGCGTGTCCGCTTCATATGAAAGAGTTTAACAAACGTGCAGGCACAAACTTAACCCGTGCGGATTTGCTTTATCATCTTTCAAACGACACGGACAAAACAAAGGAATATACAGAAATTTTTGTTCAGACTCAGCATGAATCTCTGCTTGAATGTGCAAAAGAAATGCGAAAAGGCATTGACGATGTTGACCCAACCATGCCCTGCGTGTTCTGCGGTTGCGGAAACCATCGCTGGGGTAACGGGTGCGAGGTTGCGGCAGAAATTGCGCAAATTCTGGCGGCAGATGGACAAAAAAGCATAGTACGCCTTAACAACGGCGGATATACTCCAAAAGGAACGCACTATTTCAGCGAGATTATGCACCGATTTGCTATGCAGGCGGCTGTTATTGACGGCAAAGCCGATGTTCTTCTTGCTGAAACCGACACTTGCCCTCAAAACCGTTACAGCACCGGAGCGCAGTATCTTCACGCCCATTTTACGGGCAGTATTTTGGAAGGAGCACGTGGTGCAAAGCATTGGATTACACGTCTTATTGACTACGAGCCCGAATGTGGAAAGGCGTACCGCAAATATCTTGGCGAAAACAGCGGATTTTACAAAAAACTCGGCGAGCTTTGTGACATGGCAACACCTGTGGGATTCCGTGTTCCGCTTAATTCAAAGCCCGTTTATTATACAGGAAAAGTTTTTGCAAAAAACACAATAAACGAGCGTGGCTGGACAAGCTGCGTGCTTGAACGTATGGGTCTGCCCTTTTATTATTCAAAAAACAACGGCGGAGCTGTTGTTATGAGCGGTGACACCGACAAAAAATTTGACGATTCGCAGATTCTTGAAATGCTTGGCGGCACTGTTTTTCTTGCTTCTGATACAGCAAAAAATCTTGTGGAAAGAGGCTTTGAAAAATATCTTGGCGTAAGAACAGAAGAATGGACAGGCGAAAATTTGAGTGGTGAGATTCTTGCCATAAACGGTAAAAAGACAAAAGCACAGAAAAACAGCAAAAAGCTTGTTGTGACAGGCGAAAACGTCCGTGAGGAATCTTATGTTTATCACCTTATAGACGGCAAAGAGTATGTTAAACTTTTTCCAGGCGTGACGGTGTTTAAAAACGAGCTTGGGGGCACAGTTGTTGTATTTTGCGGCACACCGAAAACCGAGTTTGAGTTTTATGAGGCGTTTGCGTTCCTGACAACGTCACGAAAAAAACAGTTTGTCGCTCTTCTTGAAGAAACAGGCAATCTGCCGGTTTATTATACCGAGGATGCGGAAATTCTGCTTCGTGCATTCAGACTGCCCGATGACAAGCTGATGTGCGTAATATTCAACCTGGGATATGATGTGCTTGACAGCATTCCTCTTGCAACAGAAAAATCTGTTTCGTCAGTGGAAATTCTCACAAAGAACGGAACTCTTGAAAAGTGCGGATTTTTGGCTGAAAACGGTGTGACCGTTGCAAATGTACAGTCACGTACTCTCGATCCTGTTGTGCTTGTTTTGTCGTAACATAAATACACAGCGGCTGACACAAAAGTGTGTCAGCCGCTTTTTGATGTCTTGAAGTGAGTTTTACACAGCGACAAAAACCATTCCGGTTATTTGAACGGGCGGGAAGCCGCGTCCGCCCCTACAACCGAATTTCGTGTTCTTTATACGCTGTTTATTAAATTCTTTTTCTATAATTCCCCGGTGACATTCCCGAATATTTTTTAAAAAATCTGCTGAAATAAAGCGGGTCGCCAAAGCCTATGGAAAAGGCAATGCTTTTCACGGGCAAATCTGTATTTTCCAAAAGCTCGCAGGCACGGGCGAAACGCAAATCTTCAAGATAATTAACGGGTGATTTCCCGGTTTCTTTTTTAAACAATGTGAGAAAACTGTTGCGGCTCATGTTGAAAATTGACGCAACCTCGCTCACGTTTTTTATTGTATCATAATGATAATTCATATAATAAACGGCATTGCGTATGGCAGAAGATTTTATCTCCGGTGCGTTATGTGCCAGCACGGAAAAAATTTTATACATAAGCGAAAGCCCCATGGTTTTTTGTTCAAGATGGTTTGAATTCATGGTTTCATACATTTCGTTAAAGCAGCTTAAAACCTCGCGGTGATTGCCCACATGCAACACAGGCGACCGTGGCGACACTCCAAAGGTTTCAAAAAATGAGTATACATCATTGCCGCTTATGCCCATCCACCATATACGCCAGTCGCTGTTTTTTCTGACCTCGTAAAATATTTTTGAATCGGGATAAAACACAATCAGGTCATGGTCGTTTACAGCATATGTGCTGTCAGAGGTGTAAAGCTCGGCATCTCCGTTTTCCACAAAAACAAGCAGAAAATGGTCACGCAGATAGGGGCCGAAAGAATGTCCGCCGGTGTAAAGTGCTTTTCCGCAATAATGCAGGTCAATCTGCACCGGTGACGAAAAGTCCAGCCGTTTTTCAAAAATGTAATCCATAAAAATTCACCTCGTTACAAATTTGTTGCTGATATTATTATAAATTATCTTTTTTGCGGTGTCAATATGAAAATAAAAATTTTTTGTGCAAAAGTCCATGTTTTTGTGATTTTCGTCTATTGATGCACGGGTAAAACTGTGCTATACTGAACTAAACTGAACTTTATTCAGGCAGGAGGAATTTAAAATGGAACAGAAAAAACTGCGATTTGGTATAGTTGGCGTAGGCGGCATCGGTCACGGTCACGTTGACGGTGTTTGGGAATGTGAACTGTCCGAGCTTGTGGCAATATGTGACCCCATGGGCGAGGATGCAAAGAATTTTAAAGATTACAGTCATTGCAAATGGCCGGAAAATCTTGCTGTTTTTACAGATTTTGACGAGTTTATCGAATATGATATGGACGCAATTATTATTTCGTCACCTGATGTGACACATTGTCCGTATACGGTTAAAGCACTTGAAAAAGGTATCCATGTTATGTGCGAAAAACCGCTGACACCCACCAATGAAGAAGCGGCAAAAATTGTTGAGGCAGAAAAAAAATCAAGTGCACGTGCCTTTGTCGGTCAGATTTGCCGTTTTACTCCAGCGTTTGTTAAAGCCAAAGAACTTATTGACAGCGGTGCGCTCGGCGAAGTGTTCTGTATAGAATCACAGTACCGTCACAACTGCCACGAAAACCTGCCCCGTGACGACTGGCGTATTGTTGACCCCCGTCCGGCAACAGCCTGCGGCGGATGTCACGCCATTGACATTGTGCGTTATTTAACAGGTGACAAGGTACCTACCGAGGTTTTTGCTTTTGGAAACAGATTCTGCCGCAAAGACTGGGTTGTTGAAGATTGCAGTGAAACGGTTATGAAATTCCCCGGCGATATTATTGCCCGTGTGTTTACCTCTCTGGGAAGCATTTCACCCTATTCTATGCATACGGCAATTTACGGCACAAAAGCAACAATTATCACCGACAACACATGGGAAAAGCTTGATTTTATCACAAGAAACGAAGAAACAAAAGAGCTTAATACGGAAGAAATTCCGGTGCCTGTAAACAATCATAACTGCGAAGACCAGGTTCGTGAAATGTGCCGTGCAATTCTCTTTGGAGAACCGGCAAGACATAATATCATTGAGGGTGCAAAATCAATTTATGTGTGCAACGCCGCAATAAAATCAATAAATACAGGAGAAAAAATTGTGCCCGATTACAGTACACTTGACTAAAATAAAAAGGCTTTGGAACCTTGTTCCAAAGCCTTTTATTATTTTGTTAAATTATTCAGCGTCTGCAGCTTCTTCTGCAGCTTCAACAGCAGCTTCAAAAGCTGTTGTTTCTGTGTCGCCTTCAGCTGCGGCTGCTACAGCGGCAGCGGCAGCGGCTGCTTCCTCAGCATCTTCTGCACTTACTTCAGCTTCTGCAACTTCAGCTTCGGGCTCATCATCGGGAAGAAGAGCTTTCATGCTAAGAGAAACCTTGCCGTCTTCGGGTTTGATTTCAATGATTTTTGCTTCAACTTCCATACCGGGTGTGAGCACGTCTGTAACAGCGTTGATGTGTTCTTTTGAAATCTGTGAAATGTGGATAAGACCGTCAACACCGTCAATAATTTCAGCAAAAGCACCGAATGCAGCTGTTCTTACAACTTTACATGTAACAACATCGCCTTCGCTGTATTTGCTTTTGAAGATTTCCCACGGATTATCTTCAATACGTTTGTAACCGAGAGAAATTTTCTGTTTTTCTTCGTCGATTTCTTTGATGTTTACTTCAACAACCTGTCCTTCAGAAAGAACTTCTGACGGGTGGTTGATTCTGCGCCATGAAATTTCGGAAATGTGAATAAGACCGTCTACACCGCCGATGTCAACAAATGCACCGAAGGGAACAAGACGTACAACTGTACCCGAAACAATGTCGCCAACGTTGTTTGAAGCCATGAATTTTGTCCACGGATTGTCTTCTTCTTTTTTGCAACCGAGAGAAATTTTCTGATTTTCTTTATCAAGAGATTTTACGAAAACTTCTAATTCTTCACCCTCTTTAACAACCTGGCTGGGGTGAGTAATGCGTTTCCATGTAAGCTGTGAAATGTGAACAAGACCGTCTACGCCGCCGATGTCAACAAAAACACCGAAAGGTGTGATTGATTTAACAACGCCTGTGTAAACTTTGCCTTCTTCCACGTCAGCCCAGAAAGCTTCACGTTTTTTAGCTGATTCTTCTTTAAGTACTGCTTTTACAGAAGCAACAATGCGGCGGCGTCTGCCGTCAACAACGTCAATAATCTTCATGGGAAGAACCTGACCTTTAAGCTGCTGTAAGTCTTCAAGGAATCTTTCTGATGCCTGTGAAGCGGGGATAAATACTCTTACGCCTTCGCACATAGCGATAACGCCTTTTTCGAGAACTTCTACAACTTTACCTTCAAGAATTGTGCCTGCTTCAAAAGCTTCACGGATTTTGATAAAGTTTTTCTCGGTTTCGAGTTTTTTCTTTGACAGTCTAACCTGTCCGTTGTTGTCGTCAACCTGGATTACAAATGCTTCAACCTGGTCGCCGCATGATACAAGATCAGACGGTTTGGCTGTGGGGTCTTCAGTAAGGTTTGCAAGGTCAATAATGCCATTGTACTTGCAGCCGTCAAGCTCAAGAACAACTTCTGTCGGACGAACGTCAACAACAGTGCCTGTAACCGTATCTCCTGTATTTAAAGTTTTCATTGATTCTTCCAGCAATTCTGCAAAGTTGAGATTTTCCTGGATGTTGGATTTTTCCATGGTATAAAATACCTCCTTTATTATTTGGTCGGGCGTTGATGCACCGGCCGTTATCCCTATGTGAGTGCAGTTTTCCACTGCTTGCAAGTCAATTTCACCTGCGTTTTCTATAAGAAACGTGTTGTTACACACGGTTTTTGCTATTTCACAGAGCTTTTTTGTGTTTGAGCTGTGTCTGCCGCCGATTACTATAAATGCATCGGATTTTGCCGCAAGCTCAAGAGCTTCGCTTTGTCTTTCTGATGTTGCGGAGCAGATTGTGTCAAAAATTTCTGCCTGCGGATTTATTTCAAGAACAGCCTCTTTTACGGTATCAAACATTTTGCGGCTGATTGTTGTCTGTGCAACCACGCAAATGCTGTCTTCGGGCGAAATCTGCCGGCTTGCTTCTTCTGCGGTTGAAATCACAACGCCGTTTTCGCACCAGCCAAGTATTCCGTCCACCTCAGGATGTCCTGCTGTGCCGATAATAACTGTTTTTTTGCCTTCGCTACTGCTTTTTTCAGCAATCCGGTGAATTTTTTTAACAAACGGACAGGTCAAATCAATTATGCCGTGACCGTTTTTTTCAAGCTCTTCCACCGTTTTTTTGCCCACACCGTGGGTGCGTATGATTACGTCCTTGCTTGTAACAGCGCACACGTTTTCGGCAACATCAAGCCCTAATTTACGCAATCTTTCAACCTCATAAGGGTTGTGAATAAGCTCGCCCAGCGAGCAAAGATGCTTTTTTTCGGCAAGTGCGTTTTCGGTCTGCTCAACAGCACGGCGCACGCCAAAACAAAATC
>JAZNOL010000033.1:0-17071 GCA_045580815.1 Clostridia bacterium
GGTGAAAAATCCTTTGAAGATATTGAATATTCCTTTGCTAAAAATGAAATTCTCACTCTTGCTGAAAACGGCGTGTTAAACGGCGTTACAGAAGAAAAATTTGCACCCGGTGCAACTCTTACAAGAGCAGAGCTTGCGGCAATTCTTGTTCGTCTTATCGGCAAAGAAGAAGTGGCTTATAATAATCTCTTTACCGATGTTTCTGCAAGCGACTGGTTTGCAGGCAGTGTTGCAACAGCATACGGTGAAGGTCTTCTTAACGGTGTTGGCAGCGGAAAATTTAATCCAACAGGCACAGTTACAATGGAAGAGCTTATTACAATTGTGTCAAGGGTTTATAAAACCTACACAACAGTTGCTGATGACGATATGAACATCATGGGTTATCTGGGCAGCTTTAAAAACAAAGACGATATTTCGCCCTGGGCAGAAGAACAGATTGCATTTGCTGTTAAAAACGGACTTATGAAATCAATGTATGAAAACGGCAACTTTGCGCCGAAAGATTACGCATCACGCGAACAGACAGCAGCTGTAATGTATAAGCTTTACAGCAAGCTTCAGTGATACGGAGGTGTAGATAATGAAAAAATTGAAAAAATTATTTATTAAACTGGCGGCTGGTGCTCTTGCCATGGCAATGACCGTGCCGGTGCTTGCAGCAGACGGTCCCCTCGTTGCTCTTACAGAAGAGGAAAAAGCGGCGGCTGAGCTTGCAAACCAGTTTGCAGAGTTTCCCGCATATACCGATACAAACGGTGATTTGCTTTACGAAACAGGCGAGGTTGTCAAGGTTGGTCTTACAAAATACAGCGATGTGGAAGACGAAACCCTTGCAGAAACTCTTGTATTCTTAAATGAACTGAACGTCATCAAAGGCTTTGATGACGGCACATTCAGACCAAATAATTATATCAGCCGAGGCGAAATTGCCCTTGTTGCTCTGCGTGTTATGAACTGTACAGACACAATGGACGGCGGTACAGAGTACTATGACCTTGACAAAAGTCACGGTCTTTACGATGCAATTATGACAGCAAGTGCACTTGGCGTTGCAAGTGGCTACGGTGACGGAAACTTCCGTCCCGACCAGCCCATACGTGCAGGCGAGCTTGTTGTTATGATGATGAGAGCTCTCGGTTATGAAACAAAAGCACATCTTTCGGGCGGTTATTACATGGGTTATATTGCCCTTGCCTCCGAGGTTGGCGTGACACTTCCGAAGGTTAAATCCTTTGATGATTACATCACAAGAGGCGATGCGGCAAAATTTATTCTTGATGTGCTTGAATCACCTGTGTCACAGCAGATAAGCTTTGGCGACGACGTTTCTTTTGACACAAACAAAACGAACACCGCTCTTGTTCATTATCATGATATTTATACAGCAAAAGGTCAGATGGTTGCAAACGATGTTACAGGTATCAACGTGCCTAAAACAGCGAAAAACTATGCAAAAATCGACAAAACATCTTATAAACTCGGTAACTCGGCGTTTAAAGATTATCTCGGTTATGCAGTCAAATTCTATTACAGAGCATCATCTCATGATGACATCGGCACACTTGTTTATGCAAAAAAACAAACCGGTGTAAAAGAGCTTGTAATCAAAGCAAAAGATTTCAAATCTTATGCAACAGGCAAAATCCAGTATTTTGATGCAAAAGAAAATACCAAATCGGCAACAATCAAAACTGCTCCCGATATTATTCAAAACGGCGTGCATATTACAAACTGGAACAAATCAATTTTCAACATTCCCAACGGTACAATAAAGCTTGTTTCAAATGACGGCGGAAATGTTTACGGACTTGTCTTTATCGACACCTATGCAAACATTATCAACTCTTACATGGGTGCAACAGATACAAAAGTACAGATTGACCCGATGCATTGGCTTGCTCCCGTTACATTTGACGCGGCTGACCCGGATATCAACCTTGAACTTTATGACCAGACAGGTGCGCAGATTGACTTTAACGTTTCGGGCGGTACACAGTACAACGCCGACGGTATTGCAATCACAGTTGTAAACCTGCCGCCTATCCCCACATACGCAGTTCTTGCGATTTATGCGGATAAATATGAAGACAGCCACGGCTACAAAATCCCGTCAGAAGACCTTACAACAATCAAAATAAAAATCAGCGATAAAACCGTTACAGGTAAAATAGATTCGATGGATATTGACGGTGAAGGCATAATCATAATTGACGGTGTTGAATATGATGTTGCAAAAAACCATTTTCTGTTTGCACAAAACAGAACTCTTGAAATCGGCCAGACAGCAAAATTCCTGCTTGACATCGAAGGCAACGTTACCGACTGGCTTGAAGCAGACGGCGGCGCAGACTGGCAGTACGGCTTCCTTATAAAAGCTGTTGTAAACGGCGTTATCGGCTCAAATATGGAAGTTAAATATCTTAACAGTGACGATGATATTGTTATAGCAAAATGCCCTGCAAAGGTTAATGTAAACGGCAATCTTGTTGATGGATTAAAAGCCCTTTCTGCACTTCAGACAGCGGCACAGATTACCGGCAGAGATATTTCTCAGCTTATTAAGTATAAAGCCGATGCAGACGGTAACATTACACACATTCAGACAATCACTGCAAACTATGGTATTGCCGACGGTTATCCGGCAGACCAGTTAAGCCGTGACCTTATTCGTATTGAGGGTACAGGCGCAGAAGCAAAATATATCACACGTCAGGCATTCCGTGCAAAAGGCACAGGAAGCTACGGTCTGTATTATGACTACTACGGCGGTGATGCCGGTGCATCTGCAACAGACACAATGGGTGTTGTGAATAAGAGTGCGTATGCATATGCACAGCCGAAGCTCCGTTTTGTTGCTCCTGTAACAGAAAGTGACGATGAAGAAGCGTACGGCGTTTTGAAAACATGGGAAAATGAACGCACAAAGAATGTTGAAGTTTATGACGTTTCAATGGCAAGAGTTCCCGAGGTTGCAGTTATTTACGAAGCTGTTGGTCAGCGTCAGCTTGGTGATGATCTTTTCCACATGTATATTGGCACAGAACCCGGTATAGATAAAGATGGTGTTCCTGTTAATTATGCAGTATTTACAACAGGTTTTGCAACAAAAAAATATGCAATAAAAAATGCCGAAGCTCTCGGCTATGCCCTTGATGAACTGGGTAAACCCACAAAGTTCCTCAAAAAAGGTGATGTTGTAAGACCCAGAGGTGAAGATGATATTTTGTCAGGTGTTGAAATTATTATAACAATTGATGAAGTTAAAGAGCAGTGGAAAACAAATAAAGGGGTAACAACATTTAATGGAAACAGGAGGGATGATTTAAGCGAAGTATATCTTGTAGAAGGAAGATGGCTGCGCATAGGCAGAGGTGACATAAATCCTGCAACAGAGGCGCGTGAATCGGATTCTGTATTCTTCTGGACAACAAACACAGCGGCAATGCGTAGCGGTGGTATTACATATAACGAAATTGACCGCAGTGAGCCCGAAGTAAGACCAGCTATCATCAACGATATCAGACCTGCATATAAATATGGTTTTGGTAAAGCATCGCTTGTTTATACAGTAACAAGCAGCTGTGACCCCTACTTTATTGCGGTTTACAACTTTGATGAAGAATTTGCAGAGTAAGATTTGGCGGTCTTATCTGTAAAAAGAATTAAAAATGGGGCGGGCGTTTGAAACCCCGCCCTGTATTTTGAAAACGAAAGGAAGAATGTGCATGAAACTTAAAAAAATCACAGCTCTTCTGACGGCGGCATTTATTGCCGGCAGCATGACAACGGCATTGGCAGAAGAAACAGCGGTAGAAACTGTTGAAACAACAATGGTTGTTAATGAATCCTCTGTAATCAAACCGTCTGACAGACGTATGCTCGGTATTAACGACGGCTGGTGGGGAAGTCAGGCTGTTAAGTCAAACTCTACCGATATAAATCCGGAATTTGTCGAAGCCTTTAAAGAGTCGGGCGTGAAAATTTCGCTTTCCCGTATGGCGGGTAGTGAATCCCAGAGATTTTACTGGAAAAAAAGTATCGGTGAAACAGAAGAAAGAGGCTATTACGGAGAAGGCACAAGCGGTTCAATGATTAACCACGGTATTATTGAATGGATAAAATATACCCGTGAAGTTGACAAAAATGCGCAGTTTGATTACGTTATTAACCTCAATGATACTCCCGAAAACAATGCGGACCTTGTACGTTTTCTGTGTCTTGAACCGTCAGACCCTAAAGCAATCGGCTCCGATGGCACAAACTGGGCGCAAAAACGTGTTGATTTAGGCCTTGCAGAGCCTGTTGTTCCCATTATTGAAATGGGCAACGAGTATGACTATATCACATACAACAGCAGAGATGAAGTTTTGGCAAGAGCTGATAAATATATTGAACTTTGTGATGCAAACATGGCGGCAATGCAGGCGGTTAAACCCGATTTGCAGTTTGCGGCACTTATGTATACAGTTCCTCATGATGGCACCGGGTATTCTGTTGTATGGAATGAGAAAATTGTTGCATATTACGGCCCCAAATGTGATTATCTGTCATTCCATTATTATTATCATGGTGGTTCAAACTCTGTTTTGCCAAAATACAGAATGCCGGAAATCACAAACTATATCAACAAGCTGCCTGAATCGCAGAGACCTAAAATACTCTTCACCGAGCACGCGGTGTGGACAAGCTATGAAAATAACTCTGATGAACACCGTGCGCTGGTTGCGGCATTTAACGGTACACTTAAAACAGCACAGGTTATTAATCAGACAACAAGCGAAAAATATACTGCCGGCATGATGTATCACGGCATGGGCGGCGGCACGCAGTCTATGGACAGCCATTCACTCTGGCATGTTATCACAAAACATTCCGAGGACGGAAAGTTTTATATTTCAGGTATAGGTGAGCTTTTCCGCCTGTATGATTATGCTTACGGCACAGGCGGCGAGGACGAAAATGTTGTTTCTCTGTCACTTTCGGGCAACGATTATGTTAAACTGGATGCAGGTGGCAAATTAACAGCAACAGCACACACGCGTGCGGATGGCGGACTTAATCTTGTTATGGTAAACAATGAGGCATCTACTGTCGGTCATAACATAACTTTCTCGGCAAACAATGATTATAAGCTGGAGAGAGAATATATTCTTCAGGGTGCAGAGGCTTTGACAGATAACAATCCTGCAACTCCCGAAGGTCTTTATACAAAAGTTAATCTTAAAAATAGTGAGAATAAATTTGCTTCGTATTATATTCCGCCCAAATGTGCAGTTGTTCTTCAGCTTGCTCCTATGGATAAGGTTTACGCAGAAGAAAAGCAGATGGAGCTTAATCTGGATTATTCTGCAAAAAGAGACGATGGAAGCGTTTATATTGAATCTGATGACGGTAAGCTGGAATTTGACGTGCAGGTTTTTGCAAACAAATGGGGAATAGGTGCAGAAAATGTTTCGCTCACCGTTCTTAAACCCGGTTACACACCGGGCAGCATTTCTGATTCGGCACAGATGACAGAGGCAATTGCATTTACGGATATAAAAGATGTATTCAAAGACCGTGTTTATTTTAAGGTTATGATGCCCGAAGACAGTCAGCAGGGTATTTATACAGCTGTTATGTCAGCACAGGTAAACGGCAATCCCATTGAAGAAACATTGCAGTTTGAATATGTTCCTAACCTTAAAAGCAAATATGTGCGCAGTGTTTCGGTAAAAGGTGATTATACTGACGGAATGGTGGAAGTTTCAAGCAATGACTACACTTTGGATTGTATAGTGAGCATGAACACACTTTTCCCGGCAAACAAGGATTATACAATTACCGTATCGTCGCTTGCAACAGATGAGATTGTATACAGAGATGTGATGACTCACGGTGATAAAAATATTGATACTGTGAAAATCAATCTGCCTAAAGATGCAATCGAAGGTATTTACAAAGTAACCGTTGAATGTGGCGGCGATGTTACAAGGCCCGAAGCATTGTTTAATTTTAAAAAGCCTACAGAAAATATTGTTCTTTCGGATATTGTAAGAACCGGCGGAGAAAAACTGACGCTTGAAAATATTGCATCAGCTTCATCCTTTGATGTTGTTGCAAGAAATGTTACAGACGCAAAAATAGATGCTTTTGTTTTTGCAGCGGCATATAATGCAGACGGTGTAATGATAGGCTCTGCGGCAAAAGAAGCAGGCTTTGAACCCGGTGTAGAAACCCCGGTTAATGTGGAAATGAGTATGTCGGGCACAATAAACACAGTTAAAATTTATGTGTGGGACAAAACCTCGGCAACACCGCATATAGAAGTTTACAGCGTTAAATAAGGAGGCGGTCAGAATGAGAAAATTTAATATATTTGTTATAATGCTGGCTGCCGTTATTGCTGTGGCAGGTATGCCGGCATCAGCCGAGACAGGACGGTATGGAAGAGTTATTTCTTCAAATACATTTGAAGGCTTTGGATACGGCACAGATTTCGGAAACAGTACGATTACTGATGTTGATGCACATACCGGTGTGCGGTCGCGAGTTGTGGATTTTAATACAGCAACAAAAGGACTGAATATACATACAACAACAGTAGAAATATCAGAAAATTACGCTTATTATGCCGAGGTTTATGTAAAATCAGAAAACGACAATGCTGTTTTTAATTCTGGAGCAGTCTGGTCGCGAGGTAACGGTCAGTATGATAACAGAACGTATCTTTCACCGGAATCAAGCGATGACAAAAACGGTTGGAGAAGATTTTCGGCGTATGCACGTCCCCAAAGCGGACAGACACATGCTGGCATTGTTTTCTATCTGCCACAAAGTGCAGCTCTTCAAAATGGTATAACGACACTGTATTATGATGATATGAAAATTTATGTGGCACCCTGGTCAATAAGTGCGGCAGATATAACCGCATCGGCAGATGAAACCGTCAGCCTTAAAAATATCATTGCATACGGATACGATAAAAATGGTGAGGCAGAACTTCTTGATAACTCAAGTGGTATTGCAGAGTGGAGCGTTGTTTCGGGTGATGCGTATGTTGACAAAAATGCTAACCTCGTCTGCACAAATAAATCCGGCAGCGTGGTAACTGTAAAACTTACATTTTGCGGGGTATCCACAACGTTTAAGGTTACATTTTCGGCAGGAATAAACATTACAGCACCGAGAAAATACCCCAACGGTATGACAATTATGACTGTTAAAAATTCCGGCGAAAATGCAGAAACTGTAAACACATCGGTTGTGCTGTATGATGCAAACGGCAGACTTTATGATGTAAAAACAGTTGTTACAAATGTTTCTCCCGGTGTGACAGGAAGCGTAATACTCCCCACAATAAACATTCCGTATAATCTTAGCGGATACACAAAAAAAGCAATTGTCACAACTGCTTACGGCACACAGACATTTGTTTTGGAGTAATATTAATTAAATAAAAAACTGTGGCAGATTTGTTCTGTCACAGTTTTTTATTGGTTCAATTAATTTTCTTTGTTTTCGGGGGGTAATCCAAGAACAATAGCTTTTTCTGCCAAAACATGCAGAGCACTTGCAAATACCGATGATTGCAGTACAAACTCTCCCATACATTCTTCGGAACAATTGCTTTCTTTAATCTTTGGAAAATGTTTTTCAATAATAAGCTCCTGCGTGTCCCTAAAAGCATTACGTATATTTTTGGTGAAAACCTCGTATATTTTGCGTACTTCATCCTCCGGCAACGGAGTGGGAATGATTTTTTGTATATGGGATATACTAAGAGTGTGTTTGAGAGAGCTTATCATAAGCAAATACGCAATATGTACTTTAGAATATTTCTTTTTTATAGGTGGGGGCATTATTTTGAGCTTTACATAGTTGTTTATCATTGAAGATGTTACAACAAGATCTTGGTCATTTGCTATGTTGAAAATTTCCATGTATTGATTCATAATAATAATAACTTGATCCATATACAAATCAAACGCAGGGAGATCATCCCATGCCGGCATATTATAGCTTTCAAGCACATTTGCCCATCTGTTAAAACTTGTTAAAACTTTGTCTTTATCATATTGCATAAAAACACGTCCTTAAAATTTTGTTTTGGAATAGAATCCATTGCTATTTTAATTATATCACACCTGCTATAAAAAATCAAGCATCTTGTCGATAAAAACATGTAATTTTTCATAAAACCCTATTGACAAAGTTTAAAAAACGTGATAATATAGTATTAATAACTAGATAATCTAATTTGAGAGGTGATGGCTGTGAACCCAGCAGAAAAAAAGTTGCGCTTTACTCAATCAGTGGGTGAAGAAATTTCAAACGCCGTATCGCACTGTGTTGCCGCACTTTTAGCAATTGCCGGTACACCTATAATAATAGTGCGTGCGTGTATGTACAGTGATGCACTGGGCATTGTGAGTGCGTCGCTTTATGGGGCAAGCCTTATTCTTTTGTATACATTTTCAACATTATACCATTCGCTTACCAATTATACGGCAAAAAGTGTTTTTCAAACCTTTGACCATTGCTCAATATTTATTCTGATATGCGGTACGTATATACCTATTTCACTTAATATGGTTGGCGGATGGATTGGCTGGACGCTGTTTGGAGTAAATGCTTTTTGTACGGTGCTTGGTGTAACACTTAACGCAATTAATGTGCGCAGATGGCGTAAACTTTCGATGATACTGTATGTGCTTATGGGATGGTCAATTGTAATGATTGCAAAACCGTTTATGGAGATTATTCCACCCAGCAGTCTGTGGTTTTTGTTGTCAGGTGGACTTATGTATACCGGAGGAATTGTGTTTTATAAACTCCGCAAAAAATATATGCATTTTATATGGCATCTGTTTGTACTTGCCGGCAGTGTGCTTCACTATTTCTTTGTGCTGTTTTACTGCTACCCCAAAGCATAAAAATTAAAATCCTGCAATTATGCAGGATTTTTTTATTTATCCCTTGAAATTCGACATAATATGTGATATACTGAAATTATAAAAGGGTTATGGGGTGATATAAGTATGAAAAAATTAATGTTTGCAAAAATATCGGCAGTATTTATTGCGGCATTTCTTGCCGGATGTGGATGCAGCGAGCCAGCACAGGAAACCATGGCTCCTGTTGCAATTTCCGAACCGGAAAAACCGACAATTGAGCTGACAGTTACTGCTGTGGGAGACAATCTTATTCATTCACCAATTTATAAACAGGCAAAACAACGTACCGGGGGAGATTATTACGACTTTGCACCGGCATACATAAATGTTGCCGATTATATTGATTCCGACATAAACATTATAAACCAGGAGACACCGGTTGGTGGTGCAGCGCTTGGCGTGAATTCTTATCCGTCGTTTAATTCACCGTATGAGCTTGGCAATGCGGTTGTTGAGATGGGATTTAACGTTATTAACCATGCGAACAACCATGTTTATGATGCCGGACCTATGGGTGTGGACAACTCCATGAAATTTTGGCAGGAAAAAGGTGTTACGGTTATAGGAATGCATCCGTGGGAAAGTGATGACGGGTATATTGTCTATACAGAGAAAAAAGGTGTAAAAATTGCACTTTTGGCATATACCTACGGAACAAACTCAGGACTTGCCGATGATTGCGGATATGCTGTAAACCGCATGAAATACGAAAAAGTGAGCGAAGATTTAAAAGAAGCACGTGAAAACAGTGAGATTGTTATTCTGTCACTGCATTTTGGCGATGAGTATAGCCATACACCAAATACAGAACAAGAAAAATTTGTTAATCTTGCGGCCGAAAATAATGTTGACCTGGTGATTGGACATCATCCTCATGTTATTCAGAAAGCCGAGCTTGTAACACGAAGTGACGGTGAAATAATGCCGGTGTATTATTCTCTTGGTAACTTTATTTCTTCTCAGGATACGCCTGCACGTATGATTGGCGGTATGGCGAGAGTTAAATTTTTGGGTACAGCAGATGATATGAAACTTGAAATTGCCGGATTTGTACCGATTATCAATCACTATGATGCTAATTTTTCGTCTGTGCGTAATTTTGTGTGGAGAGATTACACATTGGCTCATGGGAACAAGCATGGAATGGCGTATAAAGGCTTTTCATACGAATATGCAGAAAATCTTATAAACGAAATTATATCGCCAGAGTTTTTAGAAAACGGTGAAAAGCTGATGAATTAAAATTATATAAAGCGGCAATGCAATGCATTGCCGCTTTTTCGTAGTATAAACTTATTAAAATTCGCAGTTGCCTACTGTACGTGCATAGGGTAAAACATCGCGTATGTTTGAAACACCGGTAATGTACATAATAGCACGTTCAAAACCAAGACCAAAACCGGCGTGTTCGGCACTGCCGTATTTGCGAAGCTCGGTATACCACCAGTAATCCTCAGGATTAAGACCACATTCCTCCATTTTTGCAAGAAGTACATCAAGGCGGTCTTCACGCTGGCTTCCACCGATAATTTCGCCTACACCGGGAACAAGACAGTCCATTGCTGCAACAGTTTTTCCGTCGTCATTTTGACGCATATAAAATGCTTTGATTTCTTTCGGATAATCTGTTACAAAAACAGGTTTCTTGAAAATCTGTTCTGTAAGGAAGCGTTCATGCTCTGTCTGCAAATCCATTCCCCATGATACAGGATAATCAAATTCATCCTTATGGGGAATAAGCAGATCAATTGCTTCGGTATAGGTTACTCGTGCAAATTCGCTGTTTACAATACCATTTAAACGTTCAAGAAGTGTTTTGTCAACAAAGTTGTTGAAAAATTCCATTTCTTCGGGGGCGTTGTCGAGGCAGTATTTTATAATATATTTAAGCATTTTTTCAGCCAGAGCCATGTCGTCTTCAAGGTTAGCAAACGCAATTTCCGGCTCAATCATCCAAAACTCTGCAGCGTGACGTGCGGTGTTTGAGTTTTCAGCACGGAAAGTAGGACCAAAGGTGTAAACTTTGCCAAAAGCCATGCAGTATGTTTCAACATTAAGCTGACCGCTTACGGTAAGGTTAACGCTTTTTCCGAAAAAGTCTTTTGAATAATCAATGTTGCCGTTTTCATCACGGGGAGGATTCTGCGGGTCAAGAGTTGTAACGCGGAACATTTCGCCTGCACCCTCACAGTCACTGCCGGTAATAATCGGAGTGTGAACGTATACAAAGCCTTCTTCGGTAAAAAACTGATGAATAGCCTGTGCTACAATTGAACGAATTCGAAACACTGCCGAAAACAGATTGCTTCGGGGACGAAGATGAGCAATTTCACGAAGAAATTCTACTGAATGACGTTTTTTCTGAAGCGGATATTCAGGTGATGATGTACCGCTGATTTCAATTTTTTCAGCATGGATTTCAAAGGGCTGTTTTGCATCGGGAGTAAGAAGAACGCTACCTGTAATAATAAGCGATGCACCAACATTTTGTTTTTCTATTTCTGTATAATTATCAAGCTTGTCCTGTTCAAAAACAATTTGAAGATTTTTAAAAAAGCTTCCGTCGTTAAGCTCAATAAATCCAAAAGATTTTGAACTGCGTATTGTGCGTATCCAACCTGCAACCGTAACGGTTTTGCCGCCAAAGTCGGCGCTGTTTCTGTATAACTGTTTTATTTCTGTTCTTTTCATAGTGCACCTCATTTTAAATATTTAACATACTTATTCTATTATACTACTTGTTTTTGAAAAATTCAAGTGTTTTTTGCATATTTAATGAAAATTATTTCACAATTGCAAAAAAAATACATATAATGGTAGTATAAACCAAAAAAGGAAGTGCACAAAATGATTAATTTTATAATAATGACAAGCATTACACTTGCGTTTGGAGCACTGCTTTTTTATGCAATTTTTAAAAGTGTGGATGATGTAACCCAAAAACCACCAGACAAAATAATTGAAAAGCTTTTCAAGTATGATAATTACGAAATTGTTTTTCCGGAGATTTTGACTAAGCAAATTTTTGTAAAGGAAGAAGTGCTAGAGAAATTTAAAAATACCGACGGATTTTATGCACTGTCAAAATATTACGGACATTCTCTTGTGAGGTATGTTTATAAAGTAAAAAATAGCGAAAATGTTGTAGCCAATGTGTTTTTGTACTGTAATAATATTGTGGTGTATTTTGTATCCGACAGCAAATTGATGTAATTTGTGGAATTGTAATAATTTTGGCGTTTCGTAGCTTAGTAAAACCAACTTATTGCACAAAAAAATATTATTTTTGTAAAAATACTTGCAATTTTCCGTGATTTGTGCTATAATTATTTATGTTGCTTAAATAGTAACATGCGCTGCTAGCTCAGCTGGATAGAGTGTTTGGCTACGAACCAAAAGGTCAGGGGTTCGAATCCCTTGCAGCGCACCAAAACAGAAAAACACCCGATGGGGTGTTTTTTTGTTTTATGTAAAAAGAAAAGGGATTCGAACCCTGAGAGGACACGAGGCGTAAAGCAAAACAGTCTTATCTATTGTAACGAACCAAATAAATATCCACCCATGGCGAGTGGATATTTAGTAAACAAGTTATATGCATTAATAAAATGTAGGGATCGATGCCTACATCGACCCGAAACAGATAATATTTTCGGGCGGATGTGGGTATCCGCCCCTACAAAAATATTTTGCACAAATTTACGTTTAATAAGACAGCCTCTTTGTGTTTATTCGTATTCCACAACGTCAATCCATGACAGCAAAAATTCTCTTTCTTCCTCGTTGCCTTTAACAAGCTGTGAAGCCGCAACAATGGGAATCCATTTCTGAACATACTGTTTAGCTGTTTCGGTTTTAAGACAGAACATATTGAAATACTTTTCAGCAAGCTCGTCTTTTTTTGCCAGTTTAAACAGCAGGTAAGTTCTTGCAACGTCCGCCGCCGCATTGCCCTGTGTTGCATGTGACCAGTCAAGAATATACGGAGTACCGTCGGTTGCAATTATGATATTACTGGGGTTAAAATCTCCGTGACACACTTTTTTGTGTTTGGGCATACCCTCAAGGCGGGTGTGCAGGTCGTAGCGTGTTGATGCGTCAAGCCCTGTTTCTGAAATTTTGCGTTCCATTTTATCTTTGAGTTTAGTTAAAAGCGGAGCTTTTTTTGAATGAACGGAAATCTGCAAATCTACAAACAGTTCAAGGTATTCGCCCATTTTATCGGGATTCTCGTTCATGAGAGTTTCAAGAGTTTTGCCCTCAATGTAATCAAAAACAAGAGTCCATTTGCCGTCTGTCATTGTTACCTCGTGAAGTCGTGGAATGCAAAGCCCCGTTTCCTCAACACGTGCCTGGTTAAGTGCTTCGTTTAAAACGTTTGCTTTTGAATACTGTTCATTGAAAACTTTTATGGCTCTGTCTTTGTCTTTGTATATGGTTTTTGTGGGTCTTACGGCGATTGTTTTTTCAAAATTCATTATTTTTTACCTCCGTAATAAGCATTTAAATACATTTCTTTTATTTCGCTCATAAGCGGATATCTGGGGTTTGCACCGGTACACTGGTCATCAAACGCCTGCTCGGTCATTTCGTCAAGTTTTTCCAAAAATTCTTTTTCGTCAATGCCGTAGTCTTTTATGGTCTTTTTGATGCCTACTTTTTCTTTGAGTGCATCAATTTCTTTAAGCAGATTTTCAAATTTTTCCGCATCTGTTTTACCTTTAAGACCGAGAGCATCAGCAACCTGAGCATAACGACTTAATGTGTGCGGATGGTCATACTGAGAGAATGTACCCATTTTTGTTGGGGTTTCGCTTGCATTGAATTTGAGCACTTCATTTATCATGAGCGCGTTGGCAACACCGTGAGGGAGGTGATAGAACGCACCCAGTTTATGCGCCATTGAGTGACATACACCGAGGAACGCATTTGCAAACGCCATACCTGCCATTGTTGCAGCATTAGCCATTTTTTCTCTTGCTTCAATATCGGTCGAGCCGTTTTCATAGGCTCTTGGCAGATATTTAAATACCGTTTTTAAAGATTCAAGTGCTAAACCGTCTGTATAACCTGTTGCAAGCATTGAAGCGTATGCTTCAAGTGCGTGAGTTACGGCATCAATACCTGACGCGGCAGTAAGTCCTTTTGGTGCAGACATATGCAAATCGGTATCAATAATTGCCATGTGAGGCATAAGTTCGTAGTCTGCAAGAGGATATTTTACACCGCTTGTTTCATCGGTTATAACTGCAAAGGGAGTAACCTCCGAACCGGTACCGGCAGATGTGGGAATAGCGATAAAATATGCTTTTTCGCCCATTTTCGGGAAAGTATATACACGTTTGCGGATGTCCATAAACCGCATTGCCATGTCCATAAAATCAGCTTCGGGATGTTCATAAAGCACCCACATGATTTTTGCAGCATCCATTGCCGAACCGCCACCGAGAGCGATTATGCAATCAGGCTCAAACATACGCATCTGCGTTGCACCTGCTTTTGCACAGGCAAGTGTCGGGTCGGGCTCAACGTCGAAGAAGGTTGCGTGAACAATGCCCATTTCGTCAAGCTTGTCGGTAATCTGTTTTGTGTATCCGTTTTTATAAAGGAACGAGTCTGTAACAATAAACGCACGTTTTTTGCCAATTACGTTTTTAAGCTCATCAAGAGCAACAGGCAGACAACCGCGTTTCAAATAAACCTTCTGCGGAGCTCTGAACCAAAGCATGTTTTCCCTTCTTTCGGCAACTGTTTTTATATTGAGAAGATGTTTTACACCAACATTTTCGGAAACGGAGTTTCCGCCCCAAGAACCACAGCCCAGTGTCAGCGACGGTGCAAGATTGAAGTTGTAAATGTCGCCGATACCGCCATGTGACGAGGGAGTATTTACCAGGATGCGGCAGGTTTTCATGCGCTCGGCAAAAGTATTTATCATATCTTCGTGAGCAATAGCATCAATATAAAGCGAAGATGTGTGACCAAAACCACCGTCAGCAACAAGTTGCTCGGCTTTTAAAAGAGCATCCTCGAAATCTTTTGATTTATACATTGCTAAAACAGGAGAGAGCTTTTCGTGAGCAAACTCTTCAGAAATATCAACGCTTGTAACTTCGCCGATAAGAATTTTTGTGTTTTCAGGAACATTAACTCCGGCAAGTGTTGCGATTGTGTGAGCGCTCTGTCCTACAATTTTTGCATTGAGTGCACCGTTTATAATAATTGTTTTTCGAACCTTTTCGGTTTCTGTTTTATTGAGGAAATAACATCCTCGGTCGGCAAATTCTTTTTTAACCTCGGCATAAATGCTTTTATCAACAATAACAGACTGCTCGGACGCACAAATCATACCATTGTCAAATGTTTTGGAATGAATAATAGAGTTAACCGCCAGAATTATATCGGCACTTTTGTCAATAATTGCAGGAGTGTTTCCGGCACCTACGCCAAGAGCGGGTTTTCCTGATGAATAAGCGGCTTTAACCATGCCGGGACCGCCTGTTGCAAGAATTATATCAGCCTCACGCATAACCATGTTTGTCATTTCAAGGCTGGGCACGTCAATCCAGTCAATAATGCCCTCGGGCGCGCCTGCGGCAACTGCCGCTTCAAGCACAATTCTTGCGGCTTCAATTGTAGATTTTTTTGCTCTCGGATGTGGACTGATAATGATAGCATTGCGGGTTTTAAGAGCAATAAGAGTTTTAAAAATTGCTGTTGATGTGGGGTTTGTTGTTGGGATAACCGCCGCAATAACACCGATAGGCTCGGCAATTTTTTTAGTTCCGAAGGCTTTGTTTTCTTCAATAATACCACAGGTTTTTGTGTCTTTGTGTGCGTTGTAAATATATTCGGCTGCATAGTGATTTTTTATAACCTTGTCTTCAACAATACCCATGCCTGTTTCTTCAACAGCCATTTTAGCAAGGGGAATACGCATTTTATCTGCGGCAGAGGCTGCGGCAAGAAAAATTTTGTCAACCTGCTCCTGGGAATAGGATGAAAATTCTTTCTGTGCTTTGCGAAGCGTGACAAATGCGTTTTTAAGTGCATCGGTGCTGTCGATAATTTTGTAGTCCATAAATTTTCATAGCCTTTCTGCCCACAGATAGTAATTAAAAATATATACATCTCTTCGTGGGCAGAAGAGGCGTATAATGAAAATTGTGCACATCAACCTTTCGTGCCGCAATGGCACGAAAATTTGGCGGTGCATTAAATCCTGCCGGAGGCGTTAGCATGATTTATCGCGTTAACTTCTCCTTTAAGATTTTCCGAAAAATATGAAAATAAGATAATAGGCGAACACTTGCATATACACACTTTTTAGGTTATAACAAAATTCAACTCTATCATCTTTGTTATTATTTTAACATACTTTTTTACAGTTGTCAACTATTATCGCAAAAAAATATACAAAAGTTTTTATAAAAGATAAAAATTGCACGTAAAAACTAAAAAATCCACCTATTGACTTTATTATAGTATTATTGTATAATAAGAATATTATTAAACAAATATTTATCATCGGAGGTTTTTATGAAATATATCAGCGAAACTTTAAAAAATGCAGAAAAATGCGAACTTTCACAGTTTTTTCTGCCCATAGAAAAAATTGTTACATATAATAATGCAGAAAATTCCGAGTTTCTTTTAAAACGCAGTGGACGGCAGGCAGACCTTTATTTTGCCGGCTGTTGCGAAATAAAAAAAGGCGGATATGTAGTGCTTGATTTCGGACGTGAAATCTGCGGCGGCATTTATATAACAGCCAATGATGTAAGCGAAATAGGCAATTCATATTTTCGCATAACATTTGGCGAGAGTGTTTCTGAGGCAATGGGAGCTGTTGGCGAAAACGGTGCAACAAACGATCACGCAACCAGAGATTTAGAGATTTTTCAACCGGTGCTTTCTCATATTCGTGTAGGGTCAACCGGGTTCCGATTTGTTAAAATAGAAGCAAAAACCTGTGATATACAGCTTGTAAATGTTGAGGCTGTGCTTGAAATAAGAGACATGGAATATAAAGGCAGCTTTTCGTGCAGCAGTGAACGTCTTAATAAAATCTGGCAGACAGCGGCGTATACCGTTCAGCTTAATATGCAGGACTATATCTGGGACGGCATAAAGCG
>JAZNOL010000034.1:0-17203 GCA_045580815.1 Clostridia bacterium
ATAAGAGGCATAACCAGGTCATTAACAAGAGAAGTTACGATTTTGCCGAAAGCTCCGCCTATGATAACACCGACTGCCATATCGACAACGTTGCCTTTGACGGCAAAGTTTTTAAAATCTTTTATAAAACCCATTATCTTATCTCCTTTTAGTTTTCTCATTTCTATTTTACCTCAAAATCCATCATTTGTCAACATTTATTTACTATTTAATAACAATTTCTGCATTTTTGTCGATAATTTCTTTAAATTTTTCTGCATCTTCTTCATTTGCACGCAGAACAAGCGGCTCCGGCCATTTTGCTTCACCAAACAGAATGCTGTCTTTTTCGCAGATATATTTATTTGACTCGTACACAAAAATGCCGTCTTTCAGCCCGCGGATACATCCCGCCATGGAACTGTCAAACACGTTATTTTTCATAATAACAGCATTTTTATTGGTGTTTGTGCTGTATGAGCCCTGAATATGTTTAGCCGTATTTTTATCGTCACGCTGGCATGCACCCCAACCACCGGCATTACGGCACACGTTGTCGCAAATCAGTATATTTTCCATGAGCCCATTTGTTTTGCTGAGGAAAAACTCAAAGGAATAGTTGCAGTTTTCTATCACGTTATTTCTGTATGTAACATTTTTCATGCCAATATCGGAATCCTCTGCCCGAAAAGGCTCCTGACATTTCCACCAGCTGTACTGATGTGTAATTCCTGCATCATAAACCTGGTTTATACGGCAGTTTTCCACAAGCACATTTTCACAGCTCATCCAGAATTCAACCGCATTGCCGTAGCGGACATTTCTGCCGTCAAGCACCATTTGCAGACTGCCGCCTATCCATTCAAATTCACAGTCACGGATAACAACGTTTTTTGAAAGTGTTGCCTGAATACCGTGTGCACCGGTGTATTTTATGCAAAGTCCCTCAATTTCAATATCGCTGCAATCGTTAAAATAAATGTTTGTGCGGCGAAAGCCCATTTCAAGACATCCGTATTTTTTAACCGGATTTTCATCCGCAAAAATATAAACCTCGCCGCTGTTTTCTTTATTATAATAAAAATCAAAATTTTGCTCAAGGTCATCGGGGCTGAATTTTTTAAATCCCCAGTCTGTTTCATCAGTATTGACAATAAGACCTATATCAACAGAAATATTGCCGTCACCCGCATATTTCCATATATTATCCGAATCTTTTACCCAGTCGGTTTCTTTATCCGATTTAACCGAACCATAAATTTTTGGCATTTCGCCTTCGCCAAACGAGCCGTAATAAACACCGCTGCGGCACAAAAGCTGCTCACGCCAGAGACTGCCTTTTTCAAACAGAACAGCATCCCCGGGTTTTATTAAATCGCTGTTTACAAATTTAAAGGTTTTCCATGCTTCAAAAGGGGTAAACCCGTTGTTCATATCGTTTCCGTTTTCTGATGAAACATAAAAAATTCTTCTGCGCGATTGCAATTTTTCACTCATGACAAAATACCTCCGCCATTGCTTAAAGTCAAGGGTTTTGTTCAAATGTGAGTTTATCACAACTTGTTGACAATGTCAAGAATAATCCGACATATTTTTTATATAAATTCTACCGAAATATTTTTCTTTTTTTGTGCAATATGTTTATTTGACGGCTTTCTTTTTTAAAAAATAGTTGCAAAATAAAAAAAATTCGGTTAAACACTTGACAATTGACAAAAAAAAGGTTATAATACTCATGTATGTTTACGTTATGCGGAGGCAGATATGGTATTAGAGTTGATAAACATATTAAAAAACGATGGTGCCTCGTTGCCGGTTGATGTCAGTATTGATTTCGGCAATGTCAGCTTCGGTGGTGTTGATTATAGCTTCAGCTCCCCCTGCGTGATAAAAGGCAGTGTCAGAAACATAAGCGGAGTTTTAAGGCTTTGCGCCTCAGTTTCGGGGCAGGCTCAGGTTCCGTGCGGAAGATGCACAACACCTGTTGAAATTTCCGTAAACTATAATATCGACGAAACACTTACCTCTGCAACAGAAGGCGAGTCAGCCGAAGATGACGGCGACTTGATAGTGCTTCACGGTTCAACGCTTGATTTAAAGCAGGTTGCTCTCGACAACTTTTTCAGCAATGCCGGCACAAAATATCTTTGCAAACCTGACTGCAAAGGTCTTTGCCCTCATTGCGGTGTGGACAGAAATAAGACCGAGTGCGGCTGTGACAGCGAGAACATTGACCCGAGGCTTTCTGTACTAAACGACTTATTTAAATAAAAGCTTAATTATTTTTTTAAAAGCATTTAAGGAGGTGTCTTAAATGGCAGTACCGAAAAGAAAAACTTCAAAAGCGAGAAGAGATAAAAGACGCGCTAACTGGAAACTGGCTATCCCGGGTATGATTAAATGCCCTCAGTGCCACGAATTCAAAATGCCCCACAGAGTTTGCAAAGCTTGCGGTTATTACAACGGCAAGGAAGTTGTTGCATCTGCAGCGGCAGAAGAATAATCTTCTAAAAGGGTTAACCTTTTAAAAAATGCGGGAATAGAGGGGGCTTTTATACCCTCTTTATTTTTTTATCCGTAAAAATTGTGGATTTCCGCTTGTTTTTGTATCTTTCAGAAAGGTCTGCCGGGTATCCGGCTTGATTTAAAATGGATAAATATAACATTATTGAATCTGTCCGTCCCGGCAGTATAGCACAGGAAGCCGGCTTTGAACCCGGCGATATTCTGCTTAAAATAAACGGAAATCCCATAGGGGATATTCTTGAATACAAATATTTTGAAGCAAACGAGCTTTTAGAGCTTGAGGTGCTTTCAAAAGACGGTGAAACCGTTATTCTAACCATTGAAAAAGACCAGTATGAGGATTTAGGCATTAATTTTAAATATCCTCTTATGTCAAAACCCCGCAGTTGCCGCAACAAGTGCATCTTCTGCTTTATTGACCAGCTTCCTTGCGGAATGCGTGAAACTCTTTATTTTAAAGATGACGATTCACGTCTTTCGTTTTTACAGGGCAATTATGTTACTCTCACCAATTTAAGCGATGAAGAAATTGACCGCATAGGCGAAATGAGAATCAGCCCGGTTAATATTTCCGTTCATGCAACAGAGCCGGATTTGCGACAGGCGATGATGAACAACAAAAACGCCGGCAAAGTGCTTGAAATCATGAAAAAATGGCAAAACTGCGGCATTGTGATGAACTGCCAGATTGTGCTTTGCAAAAATGTCAACGACAAAGAGCATCTGTTTAAATCTCTTGACGATTTAACCTCAATGTACCCGGCTGTAAATTCAATTTCGGTTGTGCCATGCGGACTTTCAGACCACAGAGACGGTCTTTTTAAAATTGAACCCTTTACAAAAGAAGATGCCGCGGAAATTATAAGCTCTGTATCTTCTTACCAGGAAAAACTTCTTGAAAAACACGGCAGCAGAATTGTATTTTTATCCGATGAGTTTTATTTAAAGGCAGATATGCCATTGCCGGAGTTTGAGCATTACGAGGATTTTCCGCAGATTGAAAACGGCGTAGGACTGCTTGCATCATTTAAAGATGAATTTGATTTTGCTCTTGAAAATATTGACGAAAGTGATTTTCCCAAGGAAAAACGCCATGTGAGCGTTGCAACCGGAAAAGCCGCTTATGAATTTATAAAAACCCTTGCATCGGAAGCAGAAAATCAGACAGACAGCTTGAAAATTGATGTATATGAAATAGAAAATACGGTTTTTGGCAAAAATATAACCGTTGCCGGGCTTTTGTGCGGCAGAGACATTGTTTCTCAGCTGAAAGACAAAGACCTTGGCGACGAGCTTTTAATTTCAAAATCCACATTGCGAAGCGGCGAGGACGTGCTTCTTGACGATATGCGTGTGGGCGATATTGCCAAAGCCTTGAATATTAAAGTTACTCCCACCGAAAACGACGGTGAAGCGTTTCTTTATGCACTTTTAGGACTTGACTGTCCTGAATATGCATCGGATTTGCAAAACCCGTATGAGCTTTCGGATATATGATTTATCAGCCGAAACACTGTAATTCGAACTCGCCCCAAACGGTGTAATTTCGACATATTTCGGCTTGTTATCATTAGCAGGTGCCAGCCTGCCTGCTTCCGCTCACCAAAATCTGCTCAAAATTCCCTCCGTTTGGGGTCAAAGAATTTTCAGCAAGCGGAAGTTTGGAGAGTGTGAGGCAAAAACGCAGGTAATCCTGACGGATTACCGAGTATTTTAACGAAACAAAAACGAAAATCCGCCACTGAAAATCGCAGTTCGGATTATATTGTTTCGACTAAGGATGGACATTTATGAAACCGACAGTAGCAATTGTAGGAAGACCGAATGTAGGAAAATCTTCACTTTTTAACAAAATAACCGGCAGACGTATTTCAATTGTTGAAGATACGCCGGGTGTTACCCGTGACAGAATTTATGCCGAGGCACAGTGGCGCGGCAAAGCGTTTATGCTTATTGACACAGGCGGTATTGAGCCTAAAAGTGATGACGAAATTTTAAAACAGATGAAGCTTCAGGCACAGGTTGCCATAGAAACCGCAGATGTTGTGATTTTCTTAACCGACATCCAGACCGGTGTTACGGCGGCAGATTTTGAGGTTGCACGTATTTTGCAAAAATCCGGCAAACCGATTATTCTGGCTGTAAACAAGGTTGACAATGTAGGTAATCCTCCTGCGGAAATTTATGAATTTTACAACCTTGGTCTTGGCGATCCTTTTGCTGTTTCTGCAAACCAGAAGCTGGGCATAGGCGACCTTCTTGACCTTGTGTTTGAGCATTTTCCCGAAGATGTTGACGACGAAGAAGAGGACGACATTATCCGTGTTGCCGTTATCGGCAGACCTAATGCGGGCAAATCGTCGCTTATCAACTGTCTTATGGGCGAACAGCGCGTTATCGTGAGCAATGTTCCCGGCACAACACGCGATGCGATTGACACTTATTTTGAATACAACGGGCAGAAATACCTGTTTATCGACACCGCCGGAATACGCCGCAAATCCAAGGTTGACGAGAATATTGAGCGTTACAGCGTTATGCGTGCTTATTCTTCTGTTGACAGAGCAGATGTTTGTCTGCTTGTTATTGACGGCGAAGGCGGAATTGCCGAGCAGGATGCTAAAATTGCAGGTTATGCACACGAAGAGGGCAAAGCCTCTGTTGTGCTTGTGAATAAATGGGATATTGTTGAAAAAGAAACCGGCACAATGAAAGAATACCGCAAACAGGTTATGGAGGGACTTTCTTTCATGCAGTATGCACCCATTGAGTTCATTTCGGCAAAAACCGGACTGCGTGTAAACAAAATTTTTGACCTTATCAACGCTACCTATGAACAGAACAGAATGCGTGTGAAAACAGGTGCTCTCAACGATATTATCAACGAGGCGACCATCAAGGTTCAGCCGCCGTCGGATAAAGGCAGGAGGCTCAAAATTTATTACGCAACACAGGCGTCAACTCAGCCGCCTACATTTGTTATTTTTGTTAACAACAAAAAAATTGCCCATTTTTCTTATATACGTTATCTTGAAAACCAGATTCGCGAAACTTTCGGAATAGATAAAACACCAATGCGATTTATAATAAGGGAGAAAAACGAAAATAAATTATAATCCCTGTTGTCTTAAAGGAGAATTTAGAGATGAATATTTATGACATTTTAAAAATCGTAGGCACCGCTGTTGTTTCTTATTTGCTGGGAAGTGTCAGCAGTGCAATTATAGTGAGCAAATTTTTCGGAATAAAGGATATCCGCAAACACGGCAGCGGCAATGCCGGGGCAACAAACACCCTGCGTGTTGCCGGCAAAAAAGCGGCACTGTTTACTTATCTTGGCGATGCCCTTAAAGCGGTTATCGCTGTTATCGGTGCAAGACTTATTTTTGACGGTTCTATCGAAAATATCGCTGTTTACACCGCAGCACTCTTTGTTGTGCTGGGGCACGATTTCCCTGTATTTTTTGGGTTTAAAGGCGGCAAAGGCATTGTAACCTCCGGTGCGGCAATTTTGTGCCTTGACTGGAGAATCGGGCTTGCAATCCATGCTGTTGCATTTATTCTGATGGCACTTACCCGCTATGTTTCGCTGGGATCGGTGTGTGCGGCACTTTCATTTTTTATACTTACAGTAATTTTGCATTTTGGCGATATATACGCAATGTCGGTTGCGTTTATTATGACATCAGTTGCAGTTTATCTGCACAGAGGAAACATAGTACGCCTTATCAAAGGAACAGAACGTAAACTGGGTCAAAAAGAATAAACGAAAGGATTTTATCATGCCACAGGAAAAACAGGAAAAAGCCGCAAGTACTGTCGGTTTTATATTCATAACACTTATTCTTGTTAAAATTCTCGGTCAGGCACGCGAAATGGCAATTGCCGCATTTTACGGAACGTCTGATGCCGCAAGTGCATATGTTATAGCTTCACAGCTTCCGGTAAACTTTTTTGATATGATACTGGGAACTGCGGTGTCCTCTGCCTTTATCCCTGTTTTTAATAAATACCTGGAAAAAGACGGATTAAAGCGTGCAAACGTTTTTGCCAGCAGATTTCTTAATATAATAATTCTAGCATCAACAGTAATATGCATACTTGGTGCTATTTTTGCGCCTCAGCTTATTAACCTTTTTTCACCGGATATGACTCCCGGTGCAAAAGAAATTGCAGTAACACTTTTGCGAATTATGTTTCCGATTATGATTTTTACCGGTATGGCGTTTACACTTGTGGGTGTTTTGCAATCACTTGGAGAGTTTAAAATTCCGGCAATAATGAGCCTTATTTCTAATGCTTTGTGTATCGTTTATCTTTTCACGATTAATAAAAATTTCGGTATTTACGGTCTTGCGGTGGCGTTTTTGATAGGATGGGCAATGCAGTTTTGCATTCTTGTGCTTCCGTCAAAAAAACGGGGATTTGTCTATAAAAGTGAAAAGAAACTGTGGGACGACGGACTTAAAACCGTCGCAACGCTGGCGTTGCCGGTGCTTATTTCTTCCTGGGTGCAGCCCATAAACGCCATGGTGAACATGGCGCTTGCTTCGGGCAAAGAAGGAGGCATTGCTTCGCTTAACTACGCAAACCGTCTTTACATAATTGCGGCAAGCGTATTTGCCGTTTCAATCACAAACTATATTTTCCCCAAACTTTCGCAAATGAACGTAAGAGGCGAAAAGGACAACTGGTCAAAAACCGTTGCAGGAGGCCTGAAATACGTTGTTATGATTGTTTTACCCATGGCATTGGTGTTTGTTTTACAGGGTAAGGAAATTATTCGTATTGTTTATCAGCGAGGAGAATTTACCGAGGCGGATGTTGCTGTTACGTCGTCGGCAATCTTTTTCTATTCACTCGGCATGATTTTTTACAGCTTACAGGAAATCTGCAATAAAGCATTTTATTCAATCGAATCTATGAAAACACCCATGATTGCGGCAATAGGCAGTATTACCACAAACGTTGTGTTAAGCTATGTTTTGTCTGCAAAAATGGGGATTTCGGGACTTGCGCTTGCCGCATCAATTGCCGCTTGTGTATGGAGCATATTTATGCTTGTTGCTCTTGGACGAAAGATGACTGTAAAACTGTTTGATAAAAGCATTATAAAAATACTGATTATGTGTGTTGGATTTGGCTGTGCAGTATTTTTCACAAGAACTGTATCGATTGCATATTTTGACGAATCGGGTTTTTTAAACTCGCTTATTAATTTTGCATTGCCGTTTGCGGCAGGTGCAGTAGCGTATATATTACTTGGATTTATACTTAAAATTGACGAAATCAAATATATTAAAAAACTTTTGAAACGATAATATATTTTAATTAATATTTTTGAAGGAGGGGCGGCATATGCAGACTAAAAGTTTTATAGTTACAGCTGTCTGCGGTTTTTTTAAAAAACTGGGCACAGTTTATGAAAAAACAGCGTATCATCGGTTTTTATGTCGTCTTTTCGGTGTTTTTGTAAGTTTCTTCGGCAAGATATTCGGATTTTTATTTTCCGTGCGTGGTGCTGACCAAAAAACGTCAGACGGACTTTTTTCTCGCGTGGTAAATTTTCCGTTTTCTTTTTTGTACCGGATTTTCAGTAAACCTGTTCAAACCGTAACAAAAAAAGCAGAGGAAAGTTTTATTGTGCGTATTGTCAGTCTGGTTTTTGAAAACTGGCATCTTATAAGTGTGAAAAATTATTCTACGGTGCTGCTGGCATTTACAATTGTCAGACTTGCCGTTATACGCAGTGTCGGCCGTGTAAATGATAGATACACTCTTGTTTTTTTGATATTGTCCGTAATAGGTATGTGTATCCCGGCATCCTTCGCCGGTGTTTATCAAGGCAGTGCGATACGCAAGCATCTTGGCCTTTACGATATAAAAGATTCTTCAAATCTTATTATTGTTATTAAACCACACATTGCAACAACCTGTTGTCTTGTGGCCGGTTCGTTGCTTGGTGTAGCGATTTTGCTTCCGTATTGGCACATTTTTGTGCTATGTATTTTGAGTATAATATTTATTTTTACAAAACCCAGGCTATCGGCACTTCTTATAACGGCGGTGTCGTTGTTTGTTTCTCAGTCGGTGTTTTTTGTAATGGCGGCAATTCTTGCAGTAGTATGGCTTATGCAATATTTTGTGCGAAAAACTCCGCAAATACATATTGACGGGCTTGATGTATGCATTATTTTTGTTATTATTGCTGCAATATGCTCGGCATTAATGTCACCGGTTATTAAAACAGGATTAAAATATCTATGGCCGTTTTTTTCTTTTGCGATGCTGTATTTTATTCTTCGTAAATCGTTTTTGCATAAGAATAATTTAAAAATGTTTATAGATATTGTTATAATGGTCACGGGTATACTGGCTTTTTTACACCTTTACAAAATGACTTTCACAAATGCTGTATTTGATAAAACTGTGTTTTATCTGTTGCACAGTGTGGAACAGAATCTGCTAAATTCTGCTGTTACAGAAAAGGCATTTGGAGAGTTGTATATAGTTGTGATACCGCTTGCATTGTGTCGAATGAAAATGCATCATACATCGTTGGGCAAAATAATGTATTTTGTTTCTGCTGTTTTAATGGGTTTGTGCATTTTGTTTTCATACGAACAATATACTGCTTTGCTTGTTTTGGCAATAATCATGTGTGTGTTTTCACAGTTCCGAAGGTTGGCATCGCTGGCATTTGTTCCGCTGCTTGCCGTAACAGGTGTATTGGTTTTCAATATAATCGTTGGAAAAACAGATTTTTCTGTTTTCAAAACACAGGGGCTGGCAACGTTATTGACCGATAAAAACTTTGCAGTTGTGACAATGTACGGTAGTGGACTTGGTAAAGAAGCGTTAAATGCGGCATATGCTTTTGTTTTTGGTAAAATACCTCCTTTTGACGGAGTTATGAGCATATATGCAAGTATTCTTTTTGCTTCTGGCGTGAGCGGTATTGTTATATTTATTGCTTCAATACGCAAAATTTTTTCGTGTGTGGGAAAATCGTTAAAACTGAGCAAAGAGAAAAATATTCTTGCAAACGGAATACTAATATCTGCAGTTTTGTTTGTCGTTACGGGTATTATGCCTTCCGTCACATACTGCAATACAAAATATATGATCTTTTTCACTCTTGCGGCACTGGCGGGAGCTATGCGAGATATTACGCTGCAAAAGGAGGCGCAATAACGTGAAAAATCACGTTATTGTGCCCAACGGGATTTAATGCACCGCCGACCTTTTGTGTCTTTACGGCACAAAACAGCGATGTGCATAATTTTCATTATACGCCTTTTCTGCCCACGAAGAAATGCGTATATATTTACAAACTATTTGTGGGCAGAAAGGCTATGGAAATTAATATGAGTTCAACAAAACGTGTACGGTTTAATGTTATTGATTTTTTTATAATAATTTGCCTTATTGTTGCGTGTTGTTTTTTTACATATTATGCCGTAAAGCATGTGAAACAAAACGCTGCTTCAAAAAACAGTATACTTTATTATTCGCTTGAAATGAAAGACCTTAGTTCTTCTACAGCAGATCTGTTTGTTGTAGGCGATAACATAAGTAATTCACAAACATCACTGCCTGCCGGGACAATAACAGAAGTTAAAAAAAGTGCACATACATATGTTGCAGAAAACAGTACAAATGATGAATATGTTCTTGAAAAGGATGACACACGGTTTGATGTTGTTATTACAGTAAAAACAAATTATTCCCAAAATGAATCGTCATTTGTTATAGGTGGAGAAGTTTTTAAGGTTGGGTATTCAATGAAGTTTTTTACCGACCGTGTTTCATTTGACGGTATGGTATGTGACATAGCACCGGAAAATTAACAGGGGAGGGGCACAAAATGACAGATGAACAAGGCCGAGTTTTCGGTAAAATCAGTATTATAGATATTTTTGCCGTTCTGGCGGTTATTCTTATTGCAGTTTCTGTATATATGCGTGTATGGTCAAACGGAAAGCAAACACTGCCGGTTACATACAGTGATAGCTACGAGTATACTGTTGTTGCTGAGGATGTATCGCAATATACAGCCAAAGCGCTTGAAAAAAGTGTTGGACAAGATTTCTTTTCTTATTCAGGTAAAAAAATTGGTGTTATTGAGAAAATTGAGCTTGTAACACCATCGCTTACTCCCATTGAGCAGAAGAATGGTGATGTCATTACTGTTCAGCATCCTGAAAAATCAGACGTGCGAATGGTGATAAGCTGTGAAGGGACAAAAGCCCATGCAGGCATTATGGCAGAAGGTAATTATATCATCTCAAACGGAGCGAGGCTTGAGTTTGAAACAAAGTATACTTTTGCTTCAGGACGCATAAGTAACGTGCACCGTGTTAAATAATCGAATTTTGTTATACGGTTTTATGTATGAATTGTGTTTTTATGTGGATATAATTTATATATAATCTGCCGCAAACCCACAATTATTTGTGAAAATCTTATATTGAAAGATTTTGCTTTTTAATGTATAATTAATGATGTATATTTATATTTCTTTTTAAATATTTTTGAGAAAAGAAAAAACAGGAGGATAAATAAATGAAAGTTACAAAAAAACAGGAAGAAAAAAACATCGTTGAGCTTGAAATAACAGTTTCTGCCGAAGAATTTGAAGCAGCTGTTGAAAAAGCTTACCGCAAAAATGTTAAAAGCATTGCACTTCCCGGTTTCAGAAAAGGCAAAGCACCCAGAAAAATTATTGAAAAAACCTACGGTGCTGAAGTATTTTATGAAGATGCGGCAGATTTCTGCCTTCAGGATACATATCCCAAGGCTGTTGAAGACGAAAAAATTGAGCCTGTATCACGTCCCGATATTGAAGTTAAAGAAATCGGCGAAGGCAAAGATTTCGTTTATGTTGCAAAAGTTACTGTTAAACCCGAGGTTACTTTGGGCAAATACAAAGGCGTAAAAATCAAAAAAATCGAACACGCAGTTACAGACGAAGATATTGATAAAGAAATCGATAACATGAAAGAACGTGCAGCAACATTTGTTGACGTTACAGATGCTCCGGCAGCAGACGGTGATGTTGCTGTTATCGACTTTGAAGGCTTTGTTGACGGCGTAGCCTTTGACGGCGGCAAAGCAGAAGGTCACAACCTTACTCTCGGCTCAAACCAGTTCATCCCCGGTTTTGAAGACCAGATTGTCGGCAAAAACATCGGTGACGAATTTGACGTAAACGTTACATTCCCCGAAGAATATCATGCTGAAGAGCTTAAAGGCAAACCGGCTGTATTTAAAGTTAAATTAAACGGTATCAAAAGAAAAGAATATCCGGCAATTGACGATGAATTTGCAAAAGACGTAAGCGAATTTGACACTCTTGAAGAGCTCAAAAACGCAACAAAAGAACGTCTCTTAAAAATTGCTGAAAACCGTGTTAAAAACGAAACTCAGGATGCTGTTATTGACTGCATTCTTGACAAAACAGAAATTGACGTGCCTGATGTTATGGTTGAAAACAACATCGACGGTTATATTCAGGAAATGGAATACAAAATCAGCGCACAGATGCCCGGTATCACTTTTGAACAGTACCTGGGCTACATGGGTCAGAACATAAAAGATTTCCGTGACAGTCTCAAAGACAAAGCCCTCAAAGATGTTAAAATCGAGCTTATGCTTGAAGCTGTTGCTAAAGCTGAAAACATCGAAGTTACCGATGAAGAAGTTGAAGCTGAATACAAAAACATTGCAGAAATGTATAAAATGGAAGAAGACAAGGTCAGAGGTCTTGTTACACCCGAACAGATTAAAATGGACAAACTGCCTTCAAAAGTAGTTGACTTCCTGGTAGAAAATGCCAAGATTGCCTGACCTTAATACATAATTTTAAGGAGTGGTATTAATGCAATCAAACTATATTCCCGTACCTTACGTTATAGAACAGACAAGCCGCGGAGAAAGGTCTTATGATATTTATTCCAGACTTCTTGTTGACCGTATTGTATTTTTAAACGGTCAGGTTACAGACGATTCTGCGTCGGTTATTATCGCGCAGCTTCTGTTTCTTGAAAGTCAGGACCCGGACAAAGACATCAGCTTTTACATTAACAGTCCTGGCGGCTCTGTAACAGCAGGTCTTGCTATTTACGACACAATGAACTATATCAAACCCGACGTTTCAACAATCTGCGTGGGTCTTGCGGCAAGCATGGGTTCATTCCTTCTGTCATCAGGTGCAAAGGGCAAACGTATGTCTCTGCCCAACAGCGAAATCCTTATTCACCAGCCCTTGGGCGGCACTCAGGGTCAGGCAAGCGATATTCAGATCTATGCAAATAATATTCTGAAAATGCGTGAAAAATTAAACGGCATTTTGTCGCTTAACACCGGCAAACCCCTTGATGTTATAAATAAGGACACCGACAGAGACAACTACATGACAGCTCAGGAAGCACTTGATTACGGTCTTATTGACAAAATCGTAACCAAAAGATAAAACAGGAAAGTGAAGTAAAAATATGGCGCGTGAAAACAAACACCAATGTGCCTTTTGCGGCAGAGACGAATCTCAGATAAACGGCACACTGCTTCAGGGCAGAATGTCATATCTGTGCTCCGAATGTATTTATGAGTGCATGGATTTTCTGCAAAATGCCGATTTCAATACTGCTGATGATTTTAATTCCGAAGGTGTTTTAAAACCTAGAGAAATAAAGGCTATTCTTGACGAGTATGTAATCGGTCAGGACAAAGCAAAAAAAGCTCTCAGCGTTGCAGTTTATAACCATTATAAACGCCTCGAAAGCAAAAATATCAGCAAGGACGATGTTGAAATCCAGAAAACAAACATCCTTATGCTTGGTCCTACCGGCTGCGGCAAAACTTTTCTGGCACAGACACTTGCAAAAATTCTTGATGTACCTTTTTGCATCGCCGATGCTACAACACTTACCGAAGCCGGCTATGTGGGCGAGGACGTTGAAAACATCCTGCTGAAGCTCATTCAGGCGGCAGATTACGATATTGAACAGGCAAAACGCGGCATCATTTATATTGATGAAATTGACAAAATTTCACGCCGTAGCGAAAACCCGTCAATTACCCGTGACGTCAGCGGCGAGGGCGTTCAGCAGTCGCTTCTGAAAATTATTGAAGGCACGGTTGCATCTGTTCCACCGCAAGGCGGCAGAAAACATCCTCATCAGGAATTTATCCAGATAGACACATCGGATATTCTGTTTATCTGCGGCGGTGCTTTTGACGGACTTGAGAAAATAATTGAAAACCGCATAGGTAAAAAGACTCTCGGCTTTGAATCCGAAGTTACAGGCTCAAAACAGCTTGAAAAGGGCAATATTTTTGCTCACGCAACGCCTCAGGATTTGCTTAAATTTGGTCTTATTCCCGAATTTATCGGCAGACTTCCCATGACGGTTTCTCTTGAAGCTCTGGACGAAAACGCACTTGTAAGTGTTTTAAAAGAGCCTAAAAACTCTCTTGTCAAGCAGTATAAAAAGATTTTTGAATATGACGGTGTAGAGCTTGAATTTGATGATGAAGCAATACATGCCGTTGCCAAAGAAGCTATCGAAAGAAACACCGGTGCCCGTGGTCTGCGTGCTATTTTAGAGGAAACAATGCTTGACGTGATGTATGATGTCCCCTCTGATGAATCAGTTGAAAAATGCATTATTCACGCCGATTGCATAACCGACAAAAAACCGCCGGAGCTTGTGTACAAAAAATCTTCTAAAAAACCAAAAGAAACTGCGTAAATTAAATATTAAACGATTAAACACCAATCGAAATAACGCCGATTGGTGTTTTTTATGTTGACATATGTAATTTTTTATGGTATAATAACTATGCGAAACAATTTTAATATACATGCTAAAAATGGTTATCTTTTTATCTATAGGGTTTTTACGCCCTTTTTTTGCCATGTGCACCGTTTTACGATTTGATAAAAATGCAAATTCCAAAACGGTGTGTTAGTAAGATAACCTTCTGTTAAAATTGTTTCGCAGCAATCGGGGTTTGCGTTTTTTGTGCGCCTGCTTCGGTTGGTGCACTTTTTTATTTGTGCACAAAATTTTAAGGAGGTTATCCCTATGAAAAAATTATGTGCTTTTATCCTGACAATCACAGCGGCAGTTTCGGTTTTTGCCTGTCCGGCGATTATCTGCACCAATGACGACCTGCCTGCTGTAACGTCATCGGTCATCACAACAGCAGAAAAAACTGTTGATGCCGACACAGACAAAATTATTACTTATATCTGTAACAAAAATACCAAAAAATTTCATCTACCAAGTTGCTATACGTTACCCAAAGAAAAAAACTGAGTATACATTTCATCTTACGAACGTGCGATAAATCGTGGATTTAAACCGTGCAAAAACTGCATGCCCTAAACCCCGTACAATTTCTCGCCTCCCTCTGACGAGGGAGGTGGATTTTGCGGAGCAAAAGACGGAGGGAGAGAACTACCCTTCCGTCTTTTTTAGTTAAAAAAGCCAGTTTTCTTCTCAAAAAAACTTTTCAGTAAAACAACTTACTCGTCACATTCTTCCTCTTCTTCAAGGCGATATTCACTGTCATCCCAGTTATAAACGTATTCACCTTGATCAATACTAAACCCGTCACGGTCAATATATTCATATTCGCCGGAGTCATAATTAAAACACCATTTCGACATACCTACACCCCTTAATCACTTAAAACATACCGCAACATTTTATAAGCGGCGTCTTTTTTTGCATTCTTTTTTGAAGAGGATTTTGCTGTAAAATAAACATCTTTCTCCTCTATATTGCAGTTGCATATCCAGATTGGATTACCGTTTTTGTCATATTTTTGCTCAAATTCATACTCAGGAACAGAAAAATAACCACGCCGTGCCAATATTTCTAACTGATTTATGGCATCGTTTTTATTCGGATTATCAATTTCATCTCTTATAGAAAGCCAAAGACCATTTTTGCACAAATACTCATAAGCAACTTTGCAAACATTTTTTTTAGCTTCTGCCCTTGATTGTCCGAACCCTCTGAATTTCGGTAAACTATCGCTTATTTTCAGTAAACAGCAATATTTTGTTTGGTTCATTTCGCTGTCAAAAAAGCTTTTTGGTTGTTGCGAAATTCCGTCAAAAAGGATATACAAACTTCTGGAATAGCCATAATCTTCAAAATGATATAACGGGATGCAATTTGTCTTAGCTGCCGTCCATTCTTGAATCAGATTCACATAATCTTCACTATCATTTTCCGAAAGAATATATTCCGGAGCCAACATTATTTCGGTTGTGCTTTGCAATGCCTCCATATTCCAGTTGCTATCAATTGCAATAGCTCCTAAAATTGCCTCAAACAAGTCTTCTTTAACAGAGTTTTCTTCATTGATATTCCGCAAAACATCACCTTTCCCCATTAAAAGAAAACTGTCTATACCCAGTTGTTCAACTCTGCGTGCCAAAGTCTTTTTTTGAACTAACAGTTTTTTCATTTCAGTCAATTCAGCTTCGGTATTATCGCATATGAACGTGTTTTCTTCCGGAAAATTTTTTCGTTCAGCTTCATATTCCCATATACTATTTTTTAAATTTGGATCAAACTTTTTAAACAGCTTTGCAGAATTGCTGTTTTCGGTAATTAATAGTTTTACAACAAAAAAATCTAAAACTTTGTCTCCGATAAACTCCAAAATCTCGTTATTTTCGCCTCCGTTTTCTTCTGAATAAGACCGTCTTGTAAATGCTTGTTGTAATAAGTTTAAATTTTTAAACTTATAGCCGATTTGATCTTGAATAAATATCAAATCATTTTTTTCCATAAAAAAATACCTCCTGTAATTTTAAAATTACTAAAAGGCATAATAATATCCGACAAAAAACACTACCCCCTGTTCATAAGGGTAGGCAAACGTCGGACAGAATAGATTAAATTTAATTCTTTGTTCTCGGGTGTTTATAAATGTTCACTTGCATAAACAGAAATAAACGCACAGAAACAATGTCACAAATTTAAAATATTATGCCCTTAAGCAACTATATTATATCACATATTATTAATAAATGCAATAGTTTTTAACTGCTGTTTTAATTTAACCCTCTTGACAAATCTCTTATTGTAATGTATAATAAAATAGCGGTGAAAGTTGCAATTTTTACCGGCTATACTGCAAAATACCCTTATATTAAAGGAGTTGTTATAAATTGAGTAACGTATCAGAAATTTTCGGCAGCAAGGTTTTCAATCAGGCAACCATGAAAAAACGTTTGCCCGAAGACGTTTACAATGCAATGCAAAAAGCCATTTTAGACGGTAAACGCATTGATATAAACGTTGCAAAGGTTGTTGCAAACGCTATAAAAGACTGGGCAATTGAAAACGGTGCAACGCACTATACACATTGGTTTCAGCCTATGACCGGTATTACAGCCGAAAAGCATGACAGCTTTATTTCTCCTACCGATGACGGTCACATTATTATGGAATTTTCCGGCAAAGAGCTTGTTCAGGGCGAATCTGATGCGTCAAGTTTCCCCTCCGGCGGACTTCGCGCAACCTTTGAGGCACGCGGTTACACCGCATGGTACCCTACCTTTTTTGCTTTTATAAAAGGAAACACTCTCTGCATTCCTTCGGCATTCTGCTCTTACGGTGGAGAGGCGCTTGACAAAAAAACGCCCCTTTTGCGTTCTATGGAAGCAATTAAC
>JAZNOL010000035.1:0-10055 GCA_045580815.1 Clostridia bacterium
AACCGATGAAATATAATCGGTTGCAATCATTGTCGGAAAACCCTCAAACGCAAATGCAAATGTTGACGGCATTTCTCCTATTCTGTGTTCTGTATTATGCATTAGTGTACCCGTGTAATTTTCCGAAATCGTTGTCTTGTCAGATTTTGTTGCAAAGGTCTGTTCCAGTGATGTATGCTCACCTGTTTGACTAATTCTGAGAATCGTCCCCCAGTCATCGGCATATCCAACATTAATTCCCGGTGTTGTCAAAAGCATTCCAATAACTAATTCATGTATATATGCCGAATTATATTTAAAATACTCTCTTACACACTCAACCGCTTGTGCTTCGGTCATGCCGTGCGACTGCAAATAATCCACAACAGCCTTTGCTCCGGGGTACTGTTCGTTTGTTGATTCATACGAAAGTGAAGTAACCTTGTTTGACATATCTTCTTTTTTTGTCAAATCCGGTTTATTTTTAATGTAGTCTTTCTTACTTGCATCTGTTTGCTCCCAATTTGACTGTGTATTAATTTTTTCTGAAAGCAATTCATCAAGTTTGTTTTCGGATATACTTTTGTCAGCAAAAAAGTCACCCTTAATATTACCGTTTTCATCGGTATTTTTTTCAAAAACCGCCTTATATTCGCCAACTTTATCAATAAGATACGTTAAAACAGGGTAACGGTCATCACCATCTATACCGTCTTCACCAAACCCCTCACGCACAAACGCCGTAATGACATGAGTTGTTACATACCCAGCATCTTCACCGGAAAGTGCAACCTCAAAAACAAGCTCTCCCGGCACGCAGTACATATTGCTTGGAAGCACAATCTCTGCCGTATCTGCCGCCGCTGTAACAACCACTCCGTCTGCACGTTTGGATTTGAGCGTAAGAGTAGCATTTTGAACATCGGTATCCCCAAAGACAAACGCAAATTTGTACCCTTTAACATCGCCCGTAGTCAGCACAATGTCACTATAACTCGTTCTGCCCTTACGCGGATTGATTTTTATATTGTAGGTTATCATTTGTGACCTCCTTATGCGTATTCAATAGAGCCTTCTGTCATGTTTTCAAAAACCAAAATAGCTGTGTAGTCTATTTTTGCTCTTACCCACAACTCAAAATCCGGCGTAATTTTTATATCAATATCATCATTGGCATCGCTATTGTACACACGCATTTCCACAGTGGTATCATGAATAAACGCAGTTTCCTGCCTCGGTATATTATAATCATACTTATTCTGAATTGTTACAGCGCGCAAATTTTTATCAACATTTAAGGTGCCAAGAAACTCAAACGTTGTGCCGTCCCATCCGTTTGTCTTGCCGGGAATAAAAAATTTAACAAAACATCGCTGAGCTCCCAGTGCCGAATATTTTGCTGTAGAATATGTACGCTTATACTCAACCTCACCGGTCTCATCAATTTCCGCAAGCATGATATAATCGCCAACCGGCTCATCTGTCGATACGTTTACAGTATTTTTGTTCAAGCCGGTATCATTTAATAAATATACGTAGTTTATAACGTCAGGTATATATTCAAGCTCCACTCCGTCGCTGTCAATATTCAGCCTGCTGCCGTCCTCAAAAACCGCCGCACCCTCCGATACAAAAACCTTGCCGTCCGATACCGTCACTTTGAAAGCTGCCGATGTACCTCCGATAATTCCTTTGTTTATCAAAGAAGCACGTATGGCATTTATATCATCAGCACTGTAAAGCTCATTATTTTTAAAATCATATGAATATCCCATAATCAAACCTCCTTAAAATCAATTCGTGTAACAGTCATACCGTTTTCAAAACTAAGACTCGCACCGTTCACTATGCGTTTAAAATTATTTTTCAGATTTCCGAATTCATACTGAACACATACAATATCACCCGGCAAAAAATCTTTTTCAAATTCAAGTCCGATTGTTTCCGTGTAAACGCTTTCGGTCTTTTTCTTTTTAATAAGCATGGCTTCTGCCTCCGGCTTGGTCGAAGAATCCAAAATAGTTTCAAACCTATAAATACCGTTTTTTTCTTCTTTAACAATATGTTTCCATTTAAACCCAACAAGAAGTCCCTCGTCATCAAAAACCTCTTCCTCATACCAACCGTCGGATGCATATCCGTCTGCACTACGGCAATATTCCTGCGAAGCTGTATTTCCAAGACAGGCAGATACAATAAGCGAAGTTTCACGGTTTTTTGTAAAATGTAAAACCCACTTTTTCTCAGAAGTGTCAAACAACAAAAAATGACCGCCTCCGCACTCATCCATAATATCTTTCACAACATTTTCAAGAGGATGACACACGTTTCTCCAAAACATTTTTGACGAGCCAAAAATGCTGTCAAACCCCTCCGGCTGAGCGACACAAAACTGCGGTACATCTGCAAAAGCCGTTTGTGCACAATACGCAGCTATATCGGCACCGCTTATTTTGTCTGCTGAAATATCTGTACTTTTAAAAGGACAAACCACACGTTTTTCAAGAAGCCAGTTGCAGGTTTTGCCAAAAATTGCACAATCCTCCTCCAACAGAAATGAAGTTATTATCCCTTGCATATTTCCCTGTACAATTACCATCATTTTGTTTTTATCTATGTCAAATTCGCTGTCAAGCAACGAGACAACATTATTTTTTAGCGGCAAATGAATTTCAAAGCTGCCCACACCATTGTTTAGCACAGTCCAGTTTGACGAAATTATTTCAGGCTCAATATGCAAAAGAGTGAAATCGAAATTGTAAAATCTAATATCCACTAAAAAAATCCTTTCGGTTAAATTAATAGAAAGCACCTGCCGCAGTTTTGCGACAGATGCCGCAAAATGCTTAATAAACAGCCTCTGCATATCTCGGAAAAAACTCGGCTGCAACCGTTATTTTTTCGTTGGTATTGTGATTTGCAACCGAAATGGTATTAACGCCCGTATCAAAAACAAAACTGTTTAAATACGTATCTTCCGAAATACAGTAAAGCATATTACCCCTTAAATTGCTTTCAATTGTTCTGTTTGGAATGTCAATTGTTATAATTTCGTTTTTCAGCGTATTTGTTCCAAGCTTTAAAAACGCCCCATTGGTTTTGTTTTTTATTTCTATTCCTTTCCCTGCAGAACCACTCTTTAAAATACTGTTGTTTATAATATATAAAACCGGCTCGCATTTTTTGTCACCCAGATTCATTATGGATGCGGTATCCACCGTTTTTCCCAGCATCGTCGGAAAATAAAACGCCGGTCCTATAAGCTTTATAATATGATAAATATCCGCTTTTTTTGAATATACAGATTCAAAATACGGCATATCCGCCGTAAGCTGAAACACAAATCGCATATACTTTCCGTACCGTGATGCTTCGCTTACGGCTGTTCTGCGGCAATAAATGCGGCGATGCTTTTCGCCAAATGACATAAAAAGCCATCCCGGCGAAGATAAAATACCAAGAATTTTGGAAATCCGCATATTTGACGCACATATATCACACGAAATGCTTATGCACCTTGCACCGGCATGCTCATCAAATGTATATTCGCCGTCACGGCTCAAATATGAAACCGTTTTGTACTTGGAATTAACAATACCCAATCCCTCAAGAGCCAAAACATTTATTTCTTCTCCGCCAAATCCAAAGCTCACACGTCCTATGCTGTTTTCGTAGTATAATTTCAAAAATTAACCTCCTTTCTTACAGTTTTAAAAGCTTGCTTTTAGGCACGCAGCTGTTTCAGCTGCTCTTCGCGTCGGGCTTGCTGAAGCTGCTCCGCAACAGTCTGATTGCTAGAATAAAAATTGTAACTTGTGTTGTATGTTATATTTTCGGTGCTTTTTCCTGCACTGTCTGCATAATAACCTGTCACAAGCGACGATTTTACGCTGTCTGCCAAGCCTGATATTCCATTTAAAAACCCTTCGCCAAAGCTTTCGGCGTAGCTTCCTCCCATGTCAAAAAAATCTTCCGGAATATTTTTATATGCAGCAAAAATTTTTTTTTGTGCAGCACTGTCATAATACTGTCCCGACGACAAACCATCCGGTTCAATGCCTATTGATACATTACGCAGATAATCTTCATCGGTAAGAGTATTTAAAACCGAATTTACGTTTGTAATCATTTTTGAAACAGTGTTTGTTATTGTCGAAAGGTTTTTCACCATAGAATTTTTAAGACGCAAAATACGTTTTTTCATCTGTTTAAGACTTATAGTTTTTTCTTTTGCCATTTTTTCGCCTCCATTTAAAAAAAGATGCCCAGAGCATCGCCAAACTCACGCCGCTTAACGTGCTCCGGCATGTATTTGCTGAGACTGTATACTTTTTTTAATTCCGCATACTTTCTTTTTAAATTACCGCTTTTTATCTGCGATAAATCCATTGCTCTTATTTTCATAATCTGTGTTATTTTGCAGCTTTCCGAAAGCCCCTCAAACAACGTACAAAACCTGTAAAAATGCATATTTTCCTGTCGTAAATCAATACCGTAAAAACTCAAAAAATCACAGTATATATAACGGCTGTCATAATAAAAATCAAAAATCTTTGTACATCTTTTTGCTTTTTGGGTATTGGTGGTTTGCTTCTGATTTTTTTCTTTTCCAAACGCACCGGAATAAAAATCCGCAATGCCACGGCAAGCAAGCGAAAGCGACGGCGGAAGTCTTTTTTTGTAACACAAAAACAATGCTTTTAGAATTTCTTCACGTTTTCCGTTTTGCATCATAGCTATATGCTCTGCCTCAATCCAATTTTTAAATCCGGTATTTATCGGATATTTTTTGTCCTCCACCGTTACATCTGCGGGCAAAATATCGGTTAAAATATTCATATACAGTCTCCTTAAATTATACGGCAGTAAAAACTATTGTTTCAAAATCATCTGTTGACTCGGCAGTACCTTCAATTTTTTTGCCGTTGGCTTTCATCTGTCCCGAATATATGTATGCTCCAAACCCCTCACCATCACGTGAAGGAATTATCGAAAAATCACGTTTTACGGCTTTGCACACGCCCTCTGTTTCCGTAGAAAAATCAACCATAACAATAGGACGCACGGCATCACCTCCGGTAAGCTCACTTTCAGATATGGCTGCAATATCCTTGTGCACAGCACTGCTTTTAAACATATCAAACTCATATTCGAGAGCAGTTTTATAACCAATAATATCGCAACGTTCAAAATCCTCGTCAATATACTGACGTGAATATTCAATAGGATTTCTGTTTACTGCCGCCGCAGTAAACCCTTTCATACGGTAAAATATGTAACCGCCGTTTTCATCCGCAACACCGAAATACGGCACCTTATCGCATCTTCTTATTAAATCCTGCAAAAAATCATCTCCTTTTTTCATAATATACAATGTAGCAGTCAAGCCGGTAAAGTGCATCCGAAACTCCGTTGTCGGCAATAACGGGGTCGTTTTCAATTTCAATATATTGCGGAAAAATATTGTTTTCAAAAACCGGCAGAATACCGTTTGAAGACATCTTACGTATCCACAATGCAATTTCGTTGCAGGTTTTAAGTGCCTCGCCGCAGTCATCCTGTCCAAATTTCGCACGCACCAATATTTTGAACTTAAACTTCATTAGCCGGCTGCCGTCAATATAATCGGACAGCACCTCGTTTTCTGCGGCATGCACCGCAGAAGATAAATTTGTATAATCGGAAAAACTGTTTTTTATATCCGCAATCTGCGGACACTGATTTAAAAATGTTTTTATGCTTTCAAGCATTATCATCACCTCGCGATAAATCTTATCACTAACCGGTGTTTTTTTACTATCACAGCAGCAAAACTTTACTCTCATAATTCCCGTTTATGCAAATATGTAAAATTTTACCAAAAATCCTTTCAACTTTTGTGCAATTAGCAGAATTTGTAAAATATGTTAAATTTTGCTTGCTTTTTACAAAAAATCGGTGTATAATAAAAATGCCAATTGGAAAAAAATGTAAATTATTAAAACAAAGGAGAATTTTTTATGAAACAAACAAAAATTGTACTTATTGAAAACAACGCCGCTTTTCTGAGCGAACTTTCCGAAGGTCTCAAAAGGTATCCGGACATAAACCTGTGTGCAGCAACATCCTCCCCTGCTCAGGGTGCACAAAGCGCAGTAAGCTGTGGTGCCGATTTTATTGTATGCGATGCGGATATCACCACCGAAAACGTTTTTATGGTAATTGACAAAATCAATTCCGAAATGACACGCCCGCCGCTTGTTATTTTAACATCCTCTCTGGGCAGCGAAACAATGTTCACAAGAGCAGCAGCCTCCGGTGTAGCATATTTTATGGTAAAACCGTTTACTGCACAAACACTCTACCAGCAAATTGTTTTTGCAGGCAAAGCATTAAGCGAAAAAGCCGAACGAGCTAAAACCGATGTGGAATGTGATGTTGAAATCATGGTAAGCAATATGATAAAAAACATTGGTGTTCCGGCACATATAAAAGGGTATCAATTTTTGCGTGATGCCATAATGTGGGTTGTTGATGATATGGAGGTTATAAACGCCGTAACAAAAGAGCTGTATCCTGGAATTGCCAAAAAGCACAAAACCACATCCTCAAGGGTTGAGCGTGCCATTCGTCATGCAATTGAGGTTTCGTGGCAACGAGGAGATATTGACACTTTAGACAGGCTTTTTGGTCACACTGTTAAATTCACAAAGGACAAACCTACAAACTCCGAGTTTATAGCAATGATTGCCGACCGCATCCGTTTGCAGATAAAACACCAGAAAAAAAATATAGTTGCATAAACCAAAAATCAGGCTGTGACATAATTGATGTGTCACAGCCTTGCTGTTTATTCGTCTTGTTTTTTATGAATAAATTATTTTTTAAAAAAATTATTGACTTTTTTTGTTTTCTGGTGTATAATAAGTTAGTAATATTTTGTCAGTATCTCTTTGGAGGTTAATATGAATAAAAAGAATGTTTCGCCCACAAAAAGCGAATTTTATACAAATTTAATGCTCATTACCGTACTGGAAGCATTAATTCTTCTTATTTTCCAGTTGGCAATTTTTAATGCAAGTTCGATAATTACAATGTATGCACCCATATGGAGATATATTCTTCCGACTGTTTTTTATGCATCGGCGGCTTTTTCTGTTGTATTTATAATTGCAACTGTTGCCAAATCGCAGAAAAAAACATCATTCCTGCCGCTTGCCAAATTTTTTGTGTACCTTACACTGGTAGCGGCTATAATGAGATATATTCCCAATAAGGAATCCGTTGAAACAGTCGGCAAATATGTCGTAAACTTTGAACGTGGTCAAAAAATTGCAGGCATCACATCAATCATTTATATTATTGCTTCATTTGTGTACTATGCCGTTTTATCACGTATATCCGAAAAAGAATCTTCCTCAACAAAAACAAAAAAGATTGTTCATAAAAAGAAATAATTTTTGCAGCAGAGGTCTTAATTGACTTCTGCTGTTATTTTTTTCTTAATATATTGACTTTTATCCAAAAACATTGTATAATTAAGTGAGGATGATTTAATCATCATCCGGGAGGGATAATTCTATGCTTCTTATCGTCCGGCAGATAAGAGTTTTTTGCATTTAATTTTACAGCCGGGGAAAGGTACTGACAATTATGAGTTATTTGGAGGCAAAAAAAAGATATGCCGAAATCGGTGTTGATACCGATGCGGCAATCGAAAAACTTAAAAACATTCCCGTTTCGCTTCATTGCTGGCAGGGCGATGACGTTACCGGTTTTGACCACGATGGTCCGCTTACAGGCGGTATCCAGACAACAGGAAACTATCCCGGCAAAGCAAGAACACCGGAGCAGCTTATGGCTGACATGGATAAGGCAATCAGCCTTATGCCCGGTGCAAAAAAACTCAATGTTCATGCTTGCTATGCAATTTTTGAGGACGGTGAATTTGTTGACCGTGACAAGCTTGAGCCCAAGCATTTTGCAAAATGGGTAGAGTTTGCAAAAGAAAGAAACATGGGTATAGATTTCAACCCAACATTCTTCTCTCACGACAAGGTCAAGGATGGGCTCACACTCTCAAGTCCCGACAAAGCAACACGTGATTTCTGGATTGAACACGGCAAGGCTTGTATCAGAATTTCACAGTATTTTGCAGAAGAAACAGGTATTCCCTGCGTAATGAACATCTGGACAGGCGACGGATATAAAGATATTCCGGCTGACCGCATGGGACCCAGAATGAGATATAAAGATTCTATTGAGCAGATTTTATCCGAACCCTTTGACAAAAATCTTGTTAAACCCTGCGTAGAATCAAAGGTTTTCGGTGTGGGCGTTGAGGCGTTTACATCAGGCTCGGCAGAGTTTACACTGAGCTTTGCGGCAACTCACGACGGCTGTCTGCCTCTTATGGACAACGGTCACTATCACCCCACAGAGGTTGTTTCGGATAAAATTCCGGCACTCCTTTGCTTCTTCCCCGAAATTGCATTGCATATCACAAGAGGCATCCGCTGGGACAGCGACCACGTTGTTCTTCTGGATGACGAAACAAAAGAAATGGCAAAAGAAATTGTTCGTTGCGGCGGACTTGACAAGGTTTATATGGCGCTTGATTTCTTTGATGCAAGCATAAACAGAATTTCTGCATGGGTTGTAGGCTTCAGAAGCTGGCAGAAAGCACTTCTCTCGGCACTTTGCACACCTAACGAAATGCTTGCTAAACTTCAGGACGAAAACCGTCTTACAGAGCTGATGGTTGCTCAGGAAGACGTGAAAATGTATCCTTTCGGCGAGGTTTGGGAAGAATACTGCAACCGGTGCGGCGTTCCTGCATTCGGCTGGTATGACGAAGTTAAAAAATACGAGGACGAAGTTCTCTTGAAAAGATAATTTACATAAAAATCATTATAAAAATTAATGAAAAACGGAAGTGGCAGAAAGTAATTTCGCCACTTCCACTTTTATATATAATTGTATCTTTTGCAAATTTCGCAGTATAATTATAATATATGTACACACATTACATTCTGAAAATAGTTCTCACGATTCCCGATAAAAATCCCGGCATTTTAAAAACCACAATCTTCATTTTACATCTCCTTTCAAAAATTCAGCGCTTGCAAATCAGCGCAAGCCCTGCCCAGATAAGCAAAAAACCAAGCGCCACGCATATCCATGATGAAGGCAACCACATGACAACAACAACGCTTATCCCGGCAGATACGGTGACTATTCCGCAACAAAATCTGCTCAGCTTATGCACCTTGCATCATTCCTTTTTTTTGATATATTATATACTATTCCGCAGACTTATTTTTTGTTACGGATTTTATTTTTAAAATTATCAAAAAAACACTTGACAAACGAAAAAAAATATGATACAATCTATAGTTAGCCGCGCGGGGCAGGTTCTAAATCCGCATTTGCGGTACCTGGTTGTCCGGCGAGTATGGAGGATGGAGGTGCAATTTGATGTACGCAGTTATTGAAACAGGCGGAAAACAGTACAAAGTAGCTGAAGGCGATGTTATTTTCGTTGAAAAACTCGGCGCTGCTGAAGGTGAAACAGTTAACTTTGCTGTTACTGCTATTATTGACGGCGAAAATTCTAAAATCGGTACACCGGTTGTTGATGGTGCTTCTGTTGAAGCAGCTGTTCTTGCTAACACAAAAGGCAAAAAAGTAAGAATTTTCAAGTACAAACCCAAAAAAGGCTATCACAAACGCCAGGGTCACAGACAGCCGCTTGACAAAATCGAAATTAAAGCAATCAAAGCGTAATGACTACTATCACTTTTTTTGAAAAAGAAAACGCTTTTTGCGGCTTTTCGGTTAAAGGCCACAGCGGATATGCAGATGAGGGCAGCGACATTGTTTGCAGTGCAATTTCATCGTGCACAGAAATGCTCGGTTTCGGTATTGCAGAGGTTTTTGGCGAAAAACGCGGAAATCTTTCGATTAACGAAAAAACCACCGAAATTTCGTTTGAAATTCCTGAAAATATAACAGAAACCGAAAACGACAAGTGGAAACTTCTTGTCGGTATGTTTTTCGGCTATATGACAGAGCTTGAAAATTCGTACAAAAAATAC
>JAZNOL010000036.1:0-19197 GCA_045580815.1 Clostridia bacterium
AATAAAAAAAATAAAAATAGAAAAATCAATATTAAATTAATATTTACAATAATATTTTTACTTATTTTACTAGCACTATTAATAATAACATTATATTTTAGGCTTGTTGGTATTTCTAAAACTGTTATGTGCACTACTTCAGCAGAAGATGAAGGATACAAATTTTCTGATGTTTATAAAATAACATATAAAAAAGAGGTTGTTTCTTTAAAATTAAGTTTATGTAAAATAATTCTTTGTGTAGGCACAGATCCCTACATTTTGAATATTAATACATAAACTTACTTAAAAAGACAGCCTCTTTAACTTTTTTAAGATAATCCGCAACGTCTGTTTAAAAATTCATAAGAATGACTGAAACAATACCCACAAGTATGCCTAAAACCTGTTTTTTTGTAAGCCGGTCTTTAAAAATAAGCACCCCGGAAAGAGTTGATAAAACTATTGTTACACCGGTGTATGCCGGAAAAAGAAACGTTCCGTCAACATTTGCAAGTGCATAAGTATAAAATGCTTGATAAACACCTAAAGAAATACCGGCACCTGCCGCAAATTTAATCATGTTAAATCCTATTTTACAGGTTCTGGGCTTACTTTTTTTCAAAAACGGATACACAATAATTGAAAGACACATTGCCAATATATAAAGGCACGAAATAAACGCCTGAGACTCTCCGCTGTATTGTGACTCGCCCAGCATTTTTTGAACAATTGAGCCTCCTGAAGATGAAAGCATCGCCAAAACAGTAACAATCAACCACTTTTTGCCACCGCTTTTGCTGTTATCAAAACGTGTGCATATGACAAATGAGCAGACTGTCAGCAAAATGCCGCAAAATCTTAAAATTGAAATTGGTTCTTTATAAACAATATAAGAAACAAGCACACTTATTACCATGCTAAAGTTTATAATCAGTGCCGTAAGCGAAACATTGCCCATTGAAAGTGCCGTTGTATAAAGCAGCTGAAACATCATCGCAAACACTGCACCCGCCACCGCATATGCCCATATTACAGGAGAGCATCCGAAAATTTTTGGTAAAAACATCGCTGCGGAAAACGCAAAAACAACGCCGTTAAAAAGTAGCGAATCGGTGGGAGTTTTAACTTCTTTTTTGCTAAATCCGCTCTGAAAACTCATTTTTGCCGTTGCAAGTAAGCCAAGCAAAATAATAAGTATGTATTCCATGTTATCACCTTACATCCTTTTGTCGCAATGTAAATTATATCGGCTCCCTTGTGTAAAGGGCGCGAAGCTTGCACGGTAGTGAATGACAGTTCGGGAAACTGTCAGAGCCGTACACGGGCGAACCGCAGTGAACCGGCAAACCGCAGGTTTGACTGAGGGATTGTTGTTTTCTTTAACAACCCTTCCGTCACACTTCGTGTGCCACCTTCCCTTACACAGGGAAGGCTTTGTCCTTATCTACCTTATATTTTTTCTCTGTTTTTAATCAGCCCGATAATTGAAGAACAAAGCACCGCACATTCAAAAACAACGCCGCCGACAGACATTACAGCCGCATTATAAATAATGCAAAGAGGCGATTTAACAAGTGAGACTTTTCGTGTCGATTGCGGGTTTTTAAATGCAAAGCTCAGGTTTAAAATCACAAGTCCTATTGTTATAAATATTGAATAAATATTTTCCCAAGTCAATATGCTTGCAATTATAATAATCACAGAAAAAACAATCGGCCACACCGGATTTGTGATGTTTCTTTTGTTTCGTATATAGCACACCACGCAGTTAATCAGCCCCAAAAGATTAAGCACCGCACCTGTGGGAGCACCAATCAAAAAATAGTTTCCGGCAAAAACCAAAGCCGTCACAATCTGATAAATTATGATTCCTCTCTGAGTTTTTTGCTGAAAGGATATAAAACCCAAAATAACAGCTATGCCGCCTAAAATCTGTCCTATAATAAAATTCAAATCAGGCATTGTTTTTCCTCCTGTATTGATATAATATTTATTCTTTTTCAAAAATAAGGGAACGGTTTTACCCGTCCCTTAAAAATTATCTGTTAATATTAAGATATTCCATTACCTTTTCTTCACGACTGCGCATGAGAGTTTTGTCTTCGTCTGTCATATGGTCATAACCCAGCAGATGAAGCATTGAATGCACGGTCATATACGACATTTCACGTTCAACGCTATGTCCGTATTCTGCCGCCTGTGCAATGATTTTTTCAACCGAAATCACAATATCTCCAAGCACACGCACGTCTCCGTCAATTGAAACCTGAACCTCGTCAAAAACCGATGGGGTTTCAAAATCATAAAGCGGAAACGACAGCACATCGGTTTCTTTGTCGATGCCTCTGTGTTCGCGGTTTATTTCTCTGATTTCTTCATTATCGGTGAGGGTAACAGAAATTTCTGCATCAAAATCATGATTTTCACATTCAAGCACTGCCTCGGCGGCTTTGGAAATCATTTCTTCATATTTTAAATATTCTTCATTGACACATTCAAGAATTATATCAATCATTTTTGTCACCTTGTCAAATCAGGCGTTTTTGCCTTCTTTTACAAACTCTTCAAGTCTGTCAAGACCTTTTTTGATTGTTTCCATTGAGCTTGCGTATGACCATCTGATGAATTCATCTGCACCGAAGCCACTGCACGGAACAACCGCAACAAGCTTCTTTTCAAGGAACAGATTTGCAAAATCATCACTGCCGTTTATAACCTGACCGTAAAGCTTTGTACCGATGATTTCGGAAATATTCATCATTACATAAAACGCACCCTGAGGAATACTGCATGAAATACCATCGATTTCATTCATTCGTGATGTCATGTAATCACGGCGTTTTTTAAACTCCTCACGCATTTTTGCAACCTCATCAAGACCGCCGTTAAGCGCAACTGTTGATGCTGCCTGTGCAATTGAGTTGGGGTTTGATGTGCCGTGGCTCTGGATATTGCTCATTGCTTTTGCAAGCTCTTTGCCGCAAGCTGTGTAGCCTATTCTCCAGCCTGTCATTGCATATGTTTTTGAAACTGCGTTTACAACAATTGTAAGGTTTTTGATTTCCTCGCCCAAAGATGCAATGCTGATATGTTCAGCACCATCATAAATAAGGTGCTCATAAACCTCATCGGAAATAACATAAATACCGTGTTTTACTGCAAAATCAGCAATCGCCTGAAGCTCATCCTTATTGTAAATCATGCCTGTGGGGTTTGACGGGCTGTTTAAAACAAGGGCTCTTGTTTTGTCTGTGAGGGCAGCTTCAAGCTGCTCTACGGTAACTTTAAAGCCATCTTTTTCGCTGCATGAAACAACAACCGGAACACCGTCTGCAAGTGCAACAAGTTCGGGATAGCTTACCCAGAAAGGTGCGGGAATTATAACCTCATCACCCGGGTTGCAAATTGCTGTAAATATATTAAGAAGTGAATGTTTTGCACCGTTTGAAACAACAATATTTGCAGGTTCATATTCAAGCCCGTTTTCACGAAGCAGCTTGCCGCAGATTGCTTTTTTAAGCTCCGGTGTGCCGGATGCCGCAGTGTATTTTGTAACACCGCTGTTTATAGCCTCAATTGCCGCATTTTTAATATGGTCGGGTGTATCGAAATCGGGCTCACCTGTGCCAAAACCAACAGCATCAAGACCTGCCGCTTTCATTTCTTTGAATTTTGAGTTGATAAAAAGAGTTGAAGACTCTTTTACACGTTTTGCTTTATCGGAAATGAACATTTTAATGCCTCCAAAATTCGTATTTTAATTGAATATCTTTAATATTATACTACATTTTGCAAAAAAATGCAAGTTAAATACGGTAAAAAAATCATTTTTAGTGTTTTACACCAATAAATATATAGAAGTGCTCACATTTTTTGTAATATTTTTTTTAAATTTCTCTTTACTTTTTAAAAAAAGTGTGGTATAATAAATGACGTACTTACTCACGGCTCAGATTCAGGCGTCACCATCCTGTTTCCCTGCTGTGCAGCGTATAATCAATTTTTTTAATGAGGTGTAAAACAATGATCAGAAAAGAAAACAAACAGGCTATTATCGAAGAGTACAAAACTCACGAAGGCGACACAGGTTCTCCCGAAGTTCAGGTTGCTATTCTCACAGCAAGAATCAACGAGCTTAACGAGCACCTTAAAGTTCACAAAAAAGACAACCACTCAAGACGCGGTCTTCTCAAAATGGTTGGTAAACGCCGTGCGCTTCTTGCGTACCTTGCAAAATGCGATATCGAAAGATACCGTTCAATCATTGCAAGACTCGGTTTAAGAAAGTAATTTATAAAATTTGTAAAGGACGGTGTTTTCTCACCGTCCTTTACGAAGTTTTAATGGCATTGGCTTAGCAGTTAGAAATGCCGCTTATACTGCAAATTTAAGATGTATTTCTAAGTGCTATGCCTGCCATACTATTTTACAAAACGAAAGGATGTAAACAAAATGGAAAGAATTTTTGAAACCACTTTATCCGGCAGAAAAGTAACAGTAGAAACAGGCAAACTCGCTGGTCTCGCAAACGCCGCAGCACTGGTTCGTTTTGGCGATACCGTTGTCCTTACAACAGTTACCGCTTCTAAAAAGCCTCGTGAAGGCGTTGACTTTTTCCCTTTAAGCGTTGACTTTGAAGAAAAACTTTATTCTGTCGGCAAAATCCCCGGCAGCTTTATGAAACGTGAGGGCAAACCGTCAGAAAAAGCTATACTTTCATCACGTGCAATTGACCGTCCGCTGCGTCCGCTTTTTCCGAAAGATCTTCGCAATGACGTATCTATCGTTTCAACAGTAATGTCTGTTGAACAGGATAACTCTCCCGAAGTTGCGGCAATGCTCGGTGCGGCTTTTGCTCTTGAGATTTCCGACATTCCCTTTAACGGTCCCGTTGCAAGTGTAAACGTTGGTCTTGTTGACGGCAAAATTGTTGTTAACCCCACTCTTGCAGAACGTGAAAAATCTGATCTGACACTTACCGTTGCGGCAAGTGAAAAGAAAATTGTTATGATTGAAGCAGGTGCAAACGAAGTTCCCGAAGACACTATGCTTGAAGCAATCATGACAGCTCACGAAGAAATTAAAAAACTTTGCGAATTTATCAAAAATGCCGGCAAAGAAATCGGTAAACCCAAATTTGAATATGAATCCTGCGTTGTTGACGAAGTTATGTACAATGAAATCAAAGATTTTGCTCTTGACAAAATCAAATACGCAATGGATACAGACGACAAAAACATCCGTGATGACCGCATGAGCGTTATCGAAGATGAAATTGCCGCAGAATTTGGCGAAAAATATGAAGGCAGAGAAGGCGAAATTGCCGAAGTTATTTATAAAATACAGAAATATGTTGTAAGAACATGGCTTTCTGAAGAAGGCAAACGTGTTGACGGTCGTAAAATTGACGAAATCCGTCCTCTTTCTGCGGAAGTTGCACTTCTTCCCAGAACTCACGGCAGCGGTCTTTTCACACGCGGACAGACACAGGTTCTTACTGTTGCAACTCTTGGTGCAATCGGTGACGCACAGAAAATTGACGGCATTGATATGGATGAATCAAAAAGATATATGCACCAGTACAACTTCCCGTCATACAGCGTAGGCGAAACAAAACCGTCACGCGGTCCCGGCAGACGTGAAATCGGTCACGGTGCACTTGCTGAACGTGCTCTTGAGCCTGTTATTCCGTCAGAAGAAGAATTCCCCTACACAATCCGTCTTGTGTCTGAAGTTTTAAGCTCAAACGGTTCAACTTCACAGGCTTCAATCTGCGGTTCAACACTTGCTCTTATGGATGCAGGCGTGCCGATTAAAGAACCTGTTGCAGGTATCTCTGTTGGTCTTATTACACGTGATGACGGAAGCTTTATGACAATGCTCGACATTCAGGGCGTTGAGGACTTCTTCGGCGATATGGACTTTAAAGTTGGCGGTACCAAAAACGGTATTACTGCTATTCAGGTTGATATTAAGGTTGACGGTCTCACACCCGAAATTATTAAAGAAGCATTTGAAAAAACAAGAGTTGCAAGACTCCACATTCTTAACGATGTAATGCTCAAAGCAATTGAAAAACCCCGTGAAGAGGTTTCTCCCTATGCTCCCAAAATGATTTCTTTCAGCATTGACCCTGAAAAAATCCGTGACGTTATCGGTAGCGGCGGTAAAACAATCCAGAAAATCATTGCTGAAACAGGTGTTAAAATCGACATTGAAGACGACGGTAAAGTGTTTATTTCTGCTGTTGATTCAGCGGCAGGCGAAAAAGCACGCAAAATTGTTGAAGGCATTGCAAAAGACCCCGAAGTTGGCGATGTATTTGACGGCGTTGTTGTAAGAATTATGAACTTCGGTGCGTTTGTTGAATTTTTGCCCGGCAAAGACGGTATGGTTCACATTTCCAAACTTGACAAAAAACGTGTTGAACACGTTGAAGACGTAGTTGCAATCGGTGACGAAATCAAAGTTAAAGTTATCGAAATTGACAAAATGGGCAGAATCAACCTTATGCGTGTGGTTGAAGATTAATTTAATAAAAAAACGGACAGTGATAATATTTTATCGCTGTCCGTTTTTCGTATAGTCAGTTAAAATAATGAAATTGGAACTATTTGCGGTAAAGCAAATCGCCGGAAGTTGCATCAAACATAAAAATCTTACCGGTTTGGGTTTTGATGCGGTATGCAGGAAAAACGCTTATAAGTGTGTAAGAGTCATTTCCGTCCGGTTCGCCGAGGGTATAGCCTGTTTCTATAGTGCTTATGGTTTCTCCAAAAGCTTCCGGGATATCAATAAGATTAATCAGCACACTACAAACAGGCATTAGCCGTGATTCTTCGTTTTTGGAATAACTATTTGCCTGTTTGGCGGCAAAAAAATAACCTGTTATTGTGTTGTCTTTAGTGACTGTAATTTCCGTTTCAAAAACAGGCTTGCCGTCAAATTCCTGAAGCAAAACAATTGCACTGTCTGTTTCTGCTATCACTTTTTTGGCCCGAATTCCAATTATTTCAAGCTCGTTTTTTATATTGTCAGCCGTAAATGGTTCTATGTTTTTAATAAGATTTTTGGCGGTTACGTATGTGTTTTCAAAAGTAACCAGCTTTTCACCTGATTTATATGTGCCATTTTTATAAACAGCCGCTTCATCGTTAAGCAGAAGTCTGGCAAAACCATTACGGTCGGCACGCAAATTTTCGGTTTCAATTGTGCCAAGGGTAGGGATTTTGTTCGAAATTATTTTTTCGTCTATAAAAATTTTGCTATCTTTAAGTACTTGTACAGTATCAGATATTGTATCGCTATTTATTTTTCCGCTTCCGTCATGGAGGATAAACGATGCGGAAAAAAGAAGAATATCAACACATAAAAACATTATAATAAGTATGGTTTTAACTCTTGACCAATGCATTTTATCACTCCCCGTTTATAATAATAATGCGGTCGCTGTTTTTTATTCTGGCGCACCATTGCGGTTTTGCAGACTGAAGTGAGGCATCCGTAATGTATGCAACATACAAATCGCTAACTTCTAGTGTTTCGCCGCCTGCCTGGGAATACAAATTATCAATTGCTTTGAGCATGGAGGGCAGAGTTTGTTTACTGTTGGATTTGGAAATGCTGCAGGCATAAAATTTAAAATAATTAAGACGTCCGTCACTGATTATGGCTGTTGCGGCAGGAAAAATTTTGCCGTTATTGCCTGTAACCGAAACAGGCACAGAACCAATAAGGTAATCAAGACTTACGGTGATTTCGCCGGCAGATGTATATGCGGGCGAATTATGAAGCTGAAATTTTACACCCGAAATATCATATTGTGCAGATATACTGCGTATAAGACTCATGACTGAAGAAACAGCTTCGGCCTCTGTGCCGTTGGAGGAGGTTATTTTTTTACCTTCGCCTTCGGCGGTATATTCTACACAACCATCAGGGGATATTTTGAGAGTAGACTTGCGGTTTACAAACACGCTTGAACCATCTTTTTCTACGTATCGGCGTACAGAAACACCGGTATCAAAAAAGTTTTTTGTGATTCTGTCTGCACTGTGATTGTCAAATACACTTTTAATTTCAATCAAAGAAATATTTTTTTCGCTAAGCCCAAGTGATATTGTAGGGTCAAGAAGAATGTTCTGATTAAATTTATCAAGCTGCTCTGTTTTAACAGAGTCAAATCCAAGCTCAAAGGCATACGGAATGTTAATCGCACCGCTTCCTGTTGTATATCCGGAAATCAAAGAAGTAATTGCAGGTTGATTTTGTGCAAAGGATTTTAAAACTTCGCCGGAAGAAGAATTTTCAAAATAAATGGCACAACGCTTCAAAGCACTGTCATCCGGGACAATAAGAATTTTATCGAAAGAGCCGTTTTCCGGTGCGGTAATGCCTGTTTCGGTAAGTAATTTCCAAGTTATCGGTATGCCAAAATCTACAAGGATTGATTTTGATTTGAGCTTAGAGGTCCATTCGTCAAATGTTGAAGAGGTGAAATTGCCGTCAGTGTTCTCAAAAACAGAAGAAATTTCGCTGATGCAACGAGCGTATTCGGGGTCATTGCCGGTAATGATGTTGCGTTTATCGCCTCCATTTACAACAAAACGGCGGGGAGCAACAATATCACCGATGGCAAAAGTGGTGTTTGCGTCGGCATTTTTATTTGAAAAAGCATCAAAAAAAGCAAAAAAGTCATAGTCATCCGACCATAACTTTTCACCAAGCCACATATTTGAAAACAACCCTATACTGATTAATATTAAAACTACAAGAGATATATTTTTAAATGTTTCTTTTTTTCTCATAACCGTTAAAAATCAAAACTTACTTAAGGGCACTGCGCATTGCTCGCTGCATATTTGTTGATGTGTTTTTAAATCTATCCCAAAAACCGTCTACAAGAAGATTTATTTCAAGTGGAACAACTTGTGCGGGCATGATAGAATCATCAGTATCAACACGGAGCAAAATGCAGTTTTTGCCTTCGTTAAGACGTATTCGCTGTGCATAGTAACCGCTTGCACCGATGTCTTGAATTGCAGAAACACCGTCTACATACATAAGTTTATATTTTCCTGTAGATTTTTCAAGATAATAAACACTTACTGTTGTGCCGCTTTTTGCAACGCCCGACAGAACATAGTCGCTCTGCGTTGTTGTTGAAACAACTGTTTCGGGGTTGTAAATATCAATATAAAGCAGACCTGCACTTTCGGGAATCTGCTGCATTTCTTCTGGAGCAGCCGAAACACACAGTGCACAGCCTATAATGAGTGCTATTGTAAAAACAGCTGTATATAAAAGCTTTTTCATAATATCAGTCCTTTGCCGATAAGATTTCAGATTGGATATGTACCACTTATATTATACACAATAATTGTTACAAAACAATTACATACACTTTAAGATAAGGTAACATCTTTTTTACACGGGAAATTTAATATAAATTCGCTTCCCTCGCCCGGTGTGCTTGTCACTTTAATATTTCCGCCGTGTGCAGTAACAATTTCTTTTGCAATCGCAAGCCCCAGACCTGTGCCCCCGCTTGAACGTGAGCGTGCTTTGTCAACACGGTAAAATCTGTCAAAAATATGAGGCAGGTCTTCCTTTGGAATACCTATGCCGTTGTCTTTGACTTTTACATATATAATATCGTATATTGTTCCGGCAGAAATCAGGATTCTTCCACCCTCGGGCGTATATTTTGCCGCATTTGTAACTATGTTTGTTATTACCTGTTCTATGCGGTCACGGTTACCGTAAAACGGTGGAATATCACCTGCAAATGAAATGGTTGTTTCGTGTCCGCAGGAATCAAGCTCAAAGCTGAGTTTATCACCGATTTCGGTTATAAGAGCTTTTAAATCAAAATAATCCATATCCATGCCGGCACGCTGACAGTCAAACCTCGAAAGCTCAAGCAGGTCATAAACAAGGCGTGTCATACGGTCTGCCTCTTTGAGTGCAACAGACAGAAAGCTGTTCATCGTTTCCTGAGGAAGTCCCGGAGAATCCATAATTGTTTCGATATAACTTTTTACGGTTGTAATAGGTGTGCGAAGCTCGTGAGATACGTTTGAAACAAACTCACGGCGCGACATTTCAAGACGGTACTGTTCGGTAACATCGCGGATAACCGCAATAACCGCAGTGGTACGTCCGGGGTGTGAAGCCGTTGATGCAAAAAATATGGATGTGTGCACATCACCGACAATTGCCTCACGATGGATTGATTCTTCCGAGCTGTACATTATTTCTCCTATGGAAATATCAACACCAAGCTCACCAAAAAGGCCGTCAAAAGTCACGGTTTCAAAATTTTCTTTTTGCAAAATGCGTTTTGCGGCGTAGTTTGCATGAATAAGTTGTCCGTCGTTATCAAAAGCAACAACACCATCGTTCATGAACATGAGAATTGTTTCGGTTTTGTCTTTTTCACCTTCAATTTCGGTGATTGTCTCTTTAAGACGTGTACTCATGAGGTTAAACGTGTTTGTCAAATCACCGATTTCGTCATCTGCCTTTACCTCGGCAAGTGTTTCAAAATCGCCACTACGCATACGTTCGGCTTTTCTGGTGAGAGAAATAATAGGAAGCGTAATGGTTTTTGACATGAAATAACCGAGCAAAAAAGATATAGCAAGCCCGAACAAAAGCGAATGGAGAATTATTTTGAGTATTGTGCTTGTGAGTTCTCCGAGTTCCTCTTTTGTATCATAAATATATATAATATACTTGCTGCCCGAATCGGAAATGATCGGTACAGCATAATCCATAAAAAGTGCATTGCTTTCTGTTTTATTGCCGGTTTTGCCCGAAATTGCAGAAATTATATTCGGAGTTTTTTCGGTAAATTCAGCGGCAGATGCATCTGTTGAATAAAGAACGGCAGCATTTCTGCCGTCAAGCAGATACACCGTGCGGAAAACATCTGCGCCTAGTCTGCCGGCATATGCATCAATAACAGCACCCATGCGTGCTATAGGTGAACTGTCATCATCTGCGGCACTTTGAAGCTGTGACATAAAATCTCCAGCAAAGGTTTCAGATATGCTGGTTTTAAACTCTGAAGTATAGTAGTTCGAAATGCTTATACGGAAAAACGTACCTATAATAAGAATAACCGATGTTACCATCAGCACAAACATTGCGGCAATTTTCCATTTAATACTTTTAAACATAAGTCATCTCCGGCGGCAAAAGTTATACGTCTTTACTGAAATAATAACCTACTCCGCGTTTAGTAATTACATATTTGGGTGAAGACGGGTCGCTTTCAACTTTTTCACGAAGTCGGCGTATTGTAACGTCAACAGTACGCACATCGCCAAAAAATTCATAACCCCACACCTTTTCAAGAAGCACTTCTCTTGAAAAAACCTTTTCAGGCTGAATTGCAAGGAATTTGAGAAGCTCAAATTCACGGATTGTCAGATCAACCGGAGTGTCGTCGCGGTAAACCTCATATCTGTCACAGTCGATTTTAAGACCGCCCGCACAAATTGTATTGCCGTTTCTGAAGGTTGTGCCCTCAGCAGGTGCATTTTCTGCTGAAAGACGGCGCAGGTTTGCCTTTATACGCGCCGAAAGCTCTCTCATTGAGAAAGGTTTTGTTATATAGTCATCGGCACCCAGCTCAAGACCTTTGATTTTATCGGTTTCTTCACCTTTTGCAGTAAGCATGATAATCGGAGCATCTGACCAGCTTCTCACACTTTTGCAGACCTCAAAGCCATCCAGTTTCGGAAGCATCAGATCAAGAAGAATCAGGTCAGGGTTCACCTGGCGTGCCATTGTTACGGCATCCTCGCCGTCCATTGCTACCGCTACCTTATAGCCCTCTTTTTCAAGATTGAATTTTAAAATGTCAAGTATTGCCTTTTCGTCTTCAACAACAAGAATAAGTCTTTGCATAGCCGTCCTCCTCGAATTATATATTAATTGTTTTTATGTTTCTTTATATTATTGTAACAGAAATGCATAGGTGATTGCAAGTATTTTTTGAAATTTTTCCGATTTATATAAATTAAGTATATCATAAAACAAAAAAAATTTCAAGTATATGCAGATTTTGTCATAATATTTTAAAATTAGACCGGAATAAAAGCCTAAAACCGCACGAAAACACAAAAGGTTGCACCCAAAAAATAAATTTTTGTTAATTTTTAATTACTTTTAAATTACAGTAAAAAAAACTGTTGATTTTTTGTTAAATGTATGATACAATATATAATACACAAGTATCCCCAGTTACATTTTACGGAGGTAAAAAAAATGAAAAACAAACTTTTTTCACTTTTGCTGGCTCTTGCAGTTGTGTTTTCATCTGTTCCGGTAACTTATGCCGCAGTTGCAGAACCTACAACTAAGACTGACACAACCACCACAGCCACAACGACAGATGCCGCAAAAGAAACGACAACAGAGAACTCCGGGCAAGGTGCCACACAGACCGCGTTTAAAGACGTTGCTTCTGACCATGTACATCAGGAAGCAATTAAATACCTTTCGGAAAAAAAGGTTATTGACGGTTATGAAGACGGCAGCTTCAAGCCCGACAACACAATAACACGTGCAGAATTTGTAAAAATGCTTGCTGTGTTTGCCGGTTGGGACAAGCTTGCAACAAGCACTGATAAAACAGGCTTTTCCGATGTTGATGCAAAGGACAAGGATTCTAACCCCCACTGGGCAAGCGCACATATCAAAACTGCTGTTGATAACAAAATTGTCAACGGTATGGGCGACGGCACATTTATGCCCGATGCACCGGTTACATACGAGCAGGTTATGAAAATGCTTGTTTGCTATCTGGGTTATGAAGAACACGCCCGCACAGCAGCAGAGCTTGAGAAAAAAGAACTGTGGCCTGACGGTTATCTGATTCAGGGCAACAAACTTCTTATTTCTAAAAATGCAACCCTTGCGGTAGGTGACGATGCACCCAGAAGCGCAGTTGCACAGATGATTTACAATATTAAAGACACAGACAGAATCACAACTATCGGCAGCAGCACCGCTATTGTTGCTGTTCCCACAATCTCCGGCGGCAGTGGTGGCGGCGGAGGCGGTGGCGGTGGCGGCGGAGGCGGCGGAGGCGGCGACCGCATGACCACATGGGAACGCATTGAAAACGGTATGAACGTATCTGATGTAAAAATTACGGGATATATTGTAGCTGCCGCAAAAGAACTTAAAGATGGAAACAAAATTTATACTTACATTGACGAAGGCGCAAAAATATACGAAAAGTTTAAAAAAGACTATTTTGTTGCAAAATGCGACAGAGAGCTTAACGGCAGTCCGTATTTCCTGTTTTCGGGAAGTGCGTACAGTGATGGCTATACAAGCCTTATAGGTCATGAAGTTGAAATAAATTTTGACTATTATGATGATATTTTCAGTGTAAACAAAATCATCTACGACGACAAAATGTACAATACAATTGAAACAATTGACGCAGAGTGGATTGATATTGGCCGTACAAAAGAAAAAATTGCAGGCGGCACAAATGTTTTGGTTTACAGAGACCCCATAAGCGAAAGATTTGCAGAAATGCCCATGCCGGCAGATTATTCGAATATTCATGTAATGTATAACAACACTCTCGTAGGCAGCGAAACTGTTGAAACAGATGACGGAAATGGCGGAAAAGTATCAACTCCGACTTCGGTAACTATTGATGACTTTGTTATTTCCGAGGGAAGCATTACATTTGTTACAAATGCCAGCTCCGGGAAATCATTTAGCAAGGGCGAGTATGATGCTATTTTTGTTGATGCATATGAAACATATGTTGCAAAAACAAGTCCTACTCCCGGTTCGCCCCGTAAGCTTACGGACAAATACCGTAAAGACGACAGTGGTAATCCTGTTGTTATAGATATTTACGAAAAAGGCGAGAACGAAACACTTCTTGAAATTGCAAAATCAAACGAAACATCTACAAGCACCGTTTATACTCTTGCAAATATTGCAGCAAACAGCATTGTCAAGATGAAACGCTCACTTGGCGGAAAATATACTTATTTGGAATTTTATTCAAAAGCCGACACCAGACAGGTTGTTTCGGATTTTGACAGTAATTCTCTGTATCTTGGAGCATCCTACAAAGAGTATAAATTCAGTGAATATTACAAAAATTACGTAGCTCCTACAGTAACACTTGAAAAGGATATTTCGGTAACTCCGTATCTCAACAGTGACGGTGAAATTGTATGGCTCAGTGTTTCGGCACTCAGCTTTACTACAGGATATATCGTTTCCAGTGAATACGAAAAGAGCATAGGTAATGACAGTACACTTAAAATTAACTTTATAACAAACGGTGCGTCCAAAATAAATACGTACACAGTTACAAAAACAACTAAATTCAACGGTGTTGCCTGCTCGCAGCTGTCCGATCCGGAACTTGGCACAGGTATAGATTATGTGTATAACGCACTTATTAAACATGCGGCAGAAATAAACGAGGGAAAATCCCTGTGGTCAAACGAAGAGAAAGGTAAAATCACCGCTCAGCCTTTCATGTATAACACAAGCGGCAGTAACATAACTCACCTGAAAACAGTTGAGGTTGACTCGGCAAACCGTGTTACAAATGCAAACAAAAAAGAGCTTCGCTATGTATCGGGTTCATCTGGAAGACAGTTCAGAGACGGAAGCACAACGGTATATACAATTTCAAGCTCGGATGCATTGATATTTGTTCCCGACGGTCGTACAGATTACGGTGCAGCCGGATATGCAATGGGTACAGCATCATCGTTATCTTCAAAGTTGATAAACAATCACTATTATTATGTAGAACCCTATTACAGGGAAACAGTAAGTGCTGACGGAAGTACCAACAAAGCACGTAACCTGTATGTCGTTTATTACGAGCAAACAGAGAAAGAACCCAGATATTACAGTGATAATGTTGTTGTTAAAGAGCTTAAACTTGATCCGGTGGCACAAAAATACAAGCTTACTGTTTTGTCAGGAACACAAGGAAGCGGTTCTTCAAGTTATACTGTGCATTGCCACAGTAGTGCAAATCCCGAAGATACAATTTACGGATATGTTCTTGACGAAAACTTTGAACGTATGAAAGATGGGGACGGCAATCACATTAAACGTAAGGTTGAAGCCGGTGACGTTGTACGTTTCGGTAAACTGCCGGGCGGAAATATTGTAAACTTTGAAATAGTATTTGATGTGAGCGAAAACATTGCAGCAAGAAAACATGGTATTTATCTTGCTGACAGAAAACTGGATATTGAAGATTTGGAATACTTTGAATCGGCGGTTCAGCTGTTTGCACAGGTAGGTATTATTAAAAACGATTTTGATGAAACTGCATCAGAAGTAAATATTTCTCTTATACTTGGTGACAATGCAACATCAAACGGTAATGTGTTTACACCAACATCTGCCAAGGTTTATGCATACGATTTCGGTATAGAAGAAATTAATAAATTCAGCACCGAAATCAAAACTGTAAAAGACATCAATATGATGACCGATATGGTTTATGTTAACCAGATTTCAAAAAGCGGCGGACTTACTACTTCATATATTTATATTGTACGCTATAACGAGGATATTCAGGCGAAATACAAAGAGTATAAAGCGGGACTGCAAGCTTCTGCAGTATCTGCTGTTGAAGATACTCTCGAAGTAAATGAATATGTATGCGAAGTAAAAGAACCTGTTTCGAAACAACAGATTGCAGAAGAAATTCCTGCACAAACAGAGGAAACCGAAACAGCTGTTGAAGAAACACAGCCGGAAGATGAAGAGGTTTCGGAGCTTGAAACAGAAATCAAAACAATATAAGTAACAAAAAATAGAATAGTAAATAAGCTGTAGCGGCATGATTTTATAAATCATGCCGCTACTCTTGTATTTTTATAAAAAAGTATAGACATTTTTTAATATTTGTGATATACTAATTATGCCAAATAAAATCTTAATAATATTATAACCTGTCAAGTATGTGTATTTTTATGTCTTTTAGGCAAAAATACAGATGCTCTATTTTGGCATACACACATTTGATGGGTTATGTTAAGATTTTGTTTGGCGACAGTTGGAGCTGATGTGTTTTTCTGCGTCGGCTTCAGCCGGCGCATTTTTTGTTTTGTAAATAAACATGCGGAAAGGGGAAGATGACATCGGGTAGTTATCATTTAGCAAAAGGAAGATGTGCAAAAAAGTATTATACCGAAAGGAAAGAAGAAAATGAAAAAAAGAATTTTATCTTTTATTCTTGTGTTTGCAACGGTTTTATCGCTTGCTACAATACCACAGACGACAATGGCAGCAAACAGTGGTAGTGTTGAATATTATTTTGCAAACAATTTAGAAGGTTTACAAATCCCGGATGGGGTTAATGCAGAGAAAATTGCAAAAGCAGTAGCTATTGGATTAGTAAAATCTCCGGATGCTATTAATTCTGGTGGTCCAGCATCAACGGCACAGATTGTTGCTTGTGTTGCAAGAGCTTGCGGATATGATGGCATCGACAATATTGATTACGATGAACTTGATATAAAATTCAGTAAAGCCGGATATAATAAACTTCAAGAGCTTTGGAACGCAGGTGAGATTAAATATTTAATAAACTCTTGTAAACGCACAGACTGGGCATTAGGAGAGTTTGCGGATTTTTATCCTAATATGCCTTTGAGTGATATTGCTAATGGTGGATGGGAGTTTACCGGAGACTGGGAAGTTTTTTTTCATCCAGACAGTGAAGGAACGGAGCACGACTTTATAAAAAGTCAAAAATCCGAAACTTTATATAATTACATTCTTACGTATCTCCTTGACAGTATAGGTTATAATAGAGATGTTCAGAAACATGCACTCCAAAATGATTTTGAAACAGAGTTTTTAAACAAGGTAAGTGACAGTGTTGTACTTCCAACTTTTTCGTTTCCTTATATATATAAAGCATTTAAAGTAGGCTTATTTGATGATACAAATTGCGATACATCAAATGCTCGTGAAATAAAAGGTGAAGCTTCTTCTTGTGATGCTGTAATAATGCTTTTAAACGCGATGAATCTCCCGATTTATTTGTCGCAGCAAGAGAAAGCAATAGGAAAAATTGATTACAATAAACACCCTGACTATACTTACGAATTTTGCGACGGCACAGGTGCTTCGGGACGTTATGAAACGTTACTTACTTTTCAGCACAAAATTTACACTGCACAGGGTAAGGTTACAAATGTAAGCAACGGCGTTGCAACTCTTACTCTCAACAAATCCGACAACTTCAGAGGCAAAAAGGTTACATCCTCGTCACCGCAGACAATAACAGCTTACTGTGATGATGTCCCTGTTGAGCGTATGTTAGGCAGAAACTGCGAAATTTTAATAAAAACCGATGAATACGGCAACGACCGCATTATATACATTGCGTCTGAAGAACCGCCTGTTAATTCCGTTCAGCTTGCAACACCTGTTGTTAATGTTATAACAGATGAAATTAATGTCGGGGAAGTACCGAAATTTACATGGAATTCCGTATCAAACGCCGATTATTATACTATATGGGATTGGAAACGTGATATATGGTATGACTATGTGACAATCAATTCGCAAGGTAATATTGTAGACGTAAACAGCGGAGACCCCGTAGAACTGAAACCGTTTACCGAAGCTGGAGTGCATTCAATTAGTGTTTATGCACGAGCATACGATAATGTTACATATAAACAGAGCGAGCCTGCCGGTTTTAATGTTACGGTTAAAGAAAAAAGCTCGGGTAGTTTTTCTCCTACACCACAACAAGGTAAAAATTTTTCAGATGTTCCCGAAACGCACAAGTCCGCCGAAGCTATTAGCATAATGGCAGATATGGGACTTCTCAGCGGTTATGAAGACGGAAGCTTTAAACCCGAAGGAAATATAACAAGAGCAGAATTTGCCACTGTTGTATGTCGAGCATTAGGGGTTGAAGCGAATTATAGTGATAACCGACAGGTGTTTGATGATGTTCCTGCAAATCATTGGGCAGCCGGATATATAACGGTTGCCGCTCAACAAGGTATCGTTAATGGTTATGGCGACTACAAATTCGGTCCATCAGACAATATTAAATATAAAGATGCTGTTAAAATGGTAGTCACTATGCCTGGATATGCACCAATTGCAGATGTTAACGGTGGTTACCCTGATGGATATATGATTACGGCAAACCAGTACGGTTTTCTTAATGGCATAAATGGAATGAGCAACGACACACTTGTAACACGCGCAGTAGTTGCACAGATGATTTATAACGCATTGAACATTCCTGTTTTAGAACAAGTAGGTTTTGGAGCAAATACTGAATTTGCTTTTTCTGACCATACACTTCGTGACAGAATAAATTATAAATAAGGTTGCTTTTGCTATTGTTATTTATAATCAAATAATGCTTAACGCAAAACAGGCTATGACGTGTGTCATAGCCTGTTTAAGTTACAGTGAAATTACTGCCCTAATGATTTTAAATATTCGCGGCTGCGTTTTACCGATTCAAGTGCAGGCATATCATCAGACTGGTCCTGCTCAACAATCAGATATTCAGCACCGGCTTTTTCAGCGGCTTCAATAATTGCTTTTACGTCCTGAACACCGTCACCGATTGCACGGAATTTAAACTGATTTTCTTCTTTTGAGGGTTTATCCTGCTCGTTGCCGGAATCGTCAATAAGCGCATAAACAGCTTCGCCGCTTCCGATGTTGTTTGCTGTGAAATCTTTAAGATGCACAATGGGGCTTCTGCCTGTATATTTTACGATATATTCACAAGGGTCATAGCCTGCGTATCTTACCCAGCAAGTATCAATTTCTGTTTTAAGCGTGTCCTCGTCAAGTGATTCATAGAGCCAGTCAAGCAGGAATTTATCTTCAAATTTCTGGAACTCAAAATCATGGTTGTGATAAAGAAGCTGAATTCCACCGGTTTTGAGCATTTTCGAAACAGTTTTAAAATCTTCAACAGTTTTATCAAAAGCATCTGTGCCTTTGTGCTGTGAAACATCCATCCACGGAACAGCGCAGTATTTTACGCCCAAAGTTTTGAGATAGTCAACAGCCGATTGTCCCTCTTCAAGAAACAGATTGTAACCCTGATGAACAGAAACGGCTTCAAGACCGATTTCGTCAAGCATTGCACGCACTTCTTCTGCTGTTTTGCCGAAATATCCGGCAAACTCAACATAGTCATAGCCC
>JAZNOL010000037.1:0-50702 GCA_045580815.1 Clostridia bacterium
AGATAAAGAAACGGATTCAAAAATGACAAGGCTCGAATTTATAACAATGCTTATGTGCATAAAAGACGGAGATGTTAAAAAGAAAGAAAGTGTCTCTGTTGATGCTTACGAATTGAGAGAAGAATATGCAGATATAGAAAAATATACAGTTTTGCCAATGGGTGTTATAACAGCAGAGCTTTCAGGAATGTTGAACGGAAAAATAGAGCAAGACAATAAATTGGTTCTTGGCTTGGAAGAGGAGATAACTTGGAAAGAAGCTCTGATATTTGTAGAAAGAGCTGTTCATCCGTTCTTTGATACTATGTATCACGATATTAACAACGGGAGTGACAGTTGGCTTTTGGAATGTGCGCAGAGAGACAGAATTATAAACTTAGGATTACATTCTGCTGATGCATTTAGGATTGATGATGAAGATTTGTATAATGCTGTCACATTTGGGGAAGCGTGTGTGGTTCTCAATAGGCTTTTGCATATTCCGTGTGGTATAGAGAGTTATGCCGGCGGACATACACAATATTATATAGATATGTTTGTAGAGCGATTATTATCTAAAGATTGATGGTACAATTATAAGTGCAATTGAGGACGTGCCCGATTTTACACATTTCAATACAAAACAAAAAAGCGAGTTTGCAACAAAGCAGACCCGCTTTTTATTATTTAATTTTTTTGCTTATGACTTACTATTTTGACAGTTTTATTCTCATGTCAGAAAACAAAATTCTTGAAATTATTGCCGCAACTTCGCTTCGCTTGATGTTTTCACCGGGATGAAAGCTCATTGTTTCGTCGCCGACTGCAATACCTTTTTCATAAAGCTCAAGTATTTCGTATCCGTAGGGGGTGGCGGCGTGAACATCGGGAATATCTTCCTCAATCACTTCGTTAATATAATCGTACGATGTTTCCGCATGAGCAAACACATATGCCATTTGAGCACGTGTTATGGGTTTGTTCCATTTGAAATTTATATGACTACCAAAAATTCCGTTTTCATAGCAATAATTTGTAAATGGAACATACCACGCATCAGTGTCACCTTTTTCGGTTGATATTGTGTTGTTATATATAAGCGCATGCATACTTGCGGCAATTTTTGCCGCCTCTCCGCAGGTCATTGTTGCATCGGGGTCAAATTTACCGTCGGCTTTACCGTTGATTATGCCTGTATTATAAGCAATATCAACATACTCGCCATACCATGCAGAACCACTTACATCCAAAAACGGATGACCACCGGCTGTTGCCGATTTCATTTTAAGATATCCGCAATCTTCACATTTTGCTAAACCCACATCGCTGTTGCCCAGTTTGATGGTTTCTTCTGTCATTTTTTTGTGAGTGGTGATAATGTTATAATTGTTATCACCTTTGGCAAGCTCAAAGTTTTTGTGCATTGTATCATTGTCGGCAACGCAGTACAGATAAAGGGATATGTACGGCGTGTTGCCAAAACAATCGGCAGAAAGGGAGATTTTACTGTCTTCGGTACGGATATACACTACCGAAAGTTGTGAGCAGTTTGCAAATGACGAATTTTCCACAGTGTGCACCGTAGCAGGAATATCCACAGAGGTTATCGGACTGCCTGCAAAAGCATTTTCACCTATTTTTTTAACTGTTATACCGTTAATTTCTGTCGGGATAACAACATCGCCGTCGCCGTTGTATGATGTTATTTCTCCATCAGCGGTTATATCAAACCCGGTTTGTGCGGTTGCCTGAACACCGGCAAAAACATATGCCGCGGCAAGTATAAGTGCAATTATCTTTTTCAATTTAAAACAACTCCCAAAATTAAATTTTTATCACATATAGTGTCTATAACTTTATTCGTTGTTTTATGTCGATTTACCTTTTTTATTATGAATTATTTGTTATTCTTAAAACAAAAAAGCAAGTCTGCAATTATTAAAAGCAGACCTGCTTTTTCATTTGATATTAATTAAAAGTCGGATTTAATATAAATATATAAAAAATCGTAGTTTAATTATTTCATGCCTTTTTCGTAGGCTTCAATCATTTTTTTAACCATCTGACCGCCAACGCTACCTGCCTGACGAGATGTGAGGTCACCGTTGTAACCCTGTTTTAAATTTACGCCTACTTCCTGAGCGGCTTCCATTTTAAATCTTTCCATAGCTTCTTTAGCTTCGGGAACCATTGTTTTGTTACTAGCCATTGTAAGTTTCACTCCTGTAAAAATTTTTGTGCGCTGCTTAAAAGCGCAGTTATATTTTATGTATTCGTGTTAATTATATACTTGAAATTTATGGTATTTTGTCAAAGAAAAAGATATAAAAATGTTGACAAAAAAATTTAATGGGTGTATAATATAATTTAAGGTAATTTTTATTTTTACGGAGGTAAAATACAATGGCAAAAGGTAATATTGCAGTACATACCGAAAATATTTTTCCGGTTATAAAACAGTGGCTTTATTCTGATAAAGACATTTTTGCACGTGAGCTTGTTTCAAACGGTTGCGATGCAATTTCAAAGCTCAAAAAGCTTGTAAGCAGCGGCGAAGCAGAATTTTCGGGTGAATATGCTGTTAAAGTAACTGTTGACAAACCCGGCAAAAAACTCATTTTTTCCGACAACGGTCTTGGTATGGATGCAGAGGAAATTGAAAAATATATTACACAGGTGGCGTTTTCCGGCGCAGAAGAATTTTTAGAAAAATATAAAAACGACAAGGATTCCGATTCAGCAATTATCGGTCATTTCGGTCTGGGATTTTATTCCGCTTTTATGGTTGCCGAAAAGGTTGAAATCAATTCGCTTTCATACAAAAAAGGTGCAAAACCGGCGCTGTGGACTTGTGACGGCGGCATTGAATACGAAATTGGTGACGGCACAAAAGAAACTGTCGGAACAGACATAACGCTTTATGTTGGCGACGATAACGCAGAATTTTTGGAATTTGCACGTATCCGTGACATTTTGTCAAAATACTGCTATTTTCTGCCGGTTGATATTTATGTGATTGATGCAGAAAAAGAGGCAGAGCCACCCAAAGAGGGAGAAGAAAAGAAAGAACCTGTGCCGTTTAACGACAAAAATCCCCTCTGGCTCAAATCACCCTCACAGTGTACAGACGAGGAATACAAAGAGTTTTATCACAGAGTTTTTATGGATTTTGACGAGCCCTTGTTCTGGATACATCTTAATGTTGACTATCCGTTTAACCTTAAAGGTATTTTGTATTTCCCGAAACTCAAACACGAAATGGGTGCAACAGAGGGGCAGGTAAAACTTTATAATAATCAGGTTTTTGTTGCGGATAATATCAAAGAAGTTATCCCCGAATATCTGCTTCTTTTAAAAGGATGCATAGACTGTCCCGACCTGCCGCTTAATGTTTCAAGAAGTTTTCTTCAGAACGACGGATATGTGCGCAAGGTTTCCTCGCATATCACAAAGAAAGTCTGCGACAAGCTGACAGGAATGTTCAATACTGACCGTGAATCTTTGGAAAAATACTGGGACGACATCAATCCCTTTGTAAAATACGGCTGTATGCGTGACGATTCCTTTAACGAAAAAATCAAGAATATTGTGCTGTTTAAAACAACAGAAGACAAATATCTCACACTTGACGAGTATCTTGAAGCGGCAAAAGAGCTTCACGAAAATACTGTGTATTACGCAACAAACACCGAGGTGCAGTCGCAGTATGTTGAAATGCTGAGGAACAAGAATTTCACCGTTATTGTTATGCCTTACGCAATAGACACTCATTTTATGAGTTTTCTGGAATATGCCGCAGGCAAGGGTATCAATTTCAAACGTGTTGATGCGGCACTTGACGATACGGCAAAGGAATCAAAAGAAGAAAATGCAGTTCTTGAAACCCTGTTTAAAGAAACAGTAGGAGACGAGAGCATAAAAATTGAGTGTGCAAAACTTGACGGTGTTAAACTTCCGGCGGTTATCAATGTTTCGGAGCAGTCAAGACGTATGCAGGAACTTGGCTCAATGATGGGGCAGAATTTCGGTATGCCTGAAGAAAAAACTCTTGTTGTAAACACTTCAAGCGATATTGTAAAACGCCTTGAAAAATCAGATGACGAAGACCTTAAAAAACTGGTTTGCGCATATATTTATGACCTTGCAACGCTTGCTCACAAACCAATGACAGGCGAACAAATGTCCGCATTTTTAGACCGTTCAAATGAAATTTTGTCAAAAATCGGCGAATAATTTGTAAGTGAAAGGGTGTTTTTATGGAAACACGTGTTGCCGTAATCGGCATCATAGTTGAAAATAACGAATATGCAGACAAACTCAACGATGTTCTGCATGAATATGGTGAGTTTATTATCGGTAGAATGGGTATTCCGTACCGCGAAAAAGGAATAAACGTAATCAGCATTGCAATTGATGCACCGCAGGATGTTATTAATGCTCTTTCGGGCAAAATCGGCAGACTTGAGGGCATTAGTGCAAAAACAGCATATTCAAACGTATAAAATCAATAAAGAAAAACAATCAGGGCCGCATCTGTTTACATGTTGTATGAGTAAAAAACGTGAAAAACAGATGCGTCCCTAATTTTATAAGAAAAAAAGGTGATTTTATCTTTACATTTTTTCATGTCACATCACCTAAAAGAAAAGGGCATAATCAAAATGAAAAAACTTAAAACAATTTATTAATGATATGTAAACAATGTTTCTTTTCGCTTGACAGCAATTTGATATGATGATAAAATAAAACTGACAGACAAAATAATACATTTTTCACACACGAAAGGAACGACATTAAGTGATTCTTGAAAAAAAGCAAAATCTGGTTTTACCGCAAAATGTTTCTGACGAGCAGCTTTTAGGCGATGACATAAAAAAACTTGGCAAAATTATGATTCCTCTTATGCCCCGTTACAGCGGTGCGTTGCGTGAGGTTGGCACCAAGCTGGAAGTGCTTGACGACGAGTTTAACATGACAAACAACCACTCCCCCATTCACCATATGGAAAGCCGTATAAAAAGCATAGGCAGCATATATGGCAAACTAATTAAAAAAGGTTTTGACATAAGCGAGTCTTCTGTTTGCGCAAACATTTATGACATTGCAGGAATCCGTGTTATCTGCAAATATACCAATGAAATTTACCGTCTCGTTGACCTGATTTCCACGCAGGACGATATTGATGTTATACGTACAAGAGACTATATAAAAGAACCAAAAGAAAACGGATATCGCAGTCTTCATATTATATTGGGAATCCCGGTTTTTTTATCTAATGTAACATATAAGGTTCCCGTTGAAGTTCAGTTTCGCACAATTGCAATGGATATGTGGGCAAGTCTTGAACATGAAATCCGCTATAAATCCGGCAAAGAAATGAAGCCCGGAATGGCTGAAAAGCTTCGTAAATGTGCAGATATGCTTTCCGAAACAGACAGCAGTATGCAAAGTATATTTTTACAAATGATGGGATAAAATTAATGTTTTTTGTTTTTTATTAAAAGCAAAAAATGTCATTTTTTGCAAAAACTTTTGCATTCCCCTATCCATGCAGCTTTTAGCTTGTAATAATTCTGTAATATTTCATGTAATTTGTTTTTACACCCTGTTTTGGTTGACTTTCAGCCTGAAATGTGGTAAAATGGATTATGATGAAAGGTATGTGTTATTCACGGTTTCATCATCAATCAAAAGAAAAGGTGTGCTTTTTGCACATAGAGGAAAGAAGGTTATGCAATGCATTACTCAAAGATTGCAGGCATTCTGACCGGTGCGGCTTTAGCTCTTTTAACACTTACAACAGGTGTCAGTGCCGCTGACGGAGAGGTTGTTGTGAACGATTTGAACATTCGTTCCGGTCCTTCAACAGAATCTGCAATTGTAGGCAAAGTCAATGCAGGAGAAATTCTAAAAGTAACAGGAAACGCTGCAAACAGATTTTATACTTTGAATTATAACGGTTCGGCGGCTTACGCCAGCATTGAATATGTAGCACTTGTTCCGGTAGGTAAGGGCACTGTTAACACCGATGTGCTTAACATGCGAAACCTCAACACAACAGATGCTGAAATTATTGACAAACTTACATACGGAGAAAGTGTCACCATTCTTGAAGATTTCGGCGGTTGGTATCAGATAAACCGCTACGGTGTAATCGGATACGTTTCTTCTGATTATGTTACTGTTTCAACCGGATATCTTGCATCACGTTCCGGTTCATCGGGCAAAGGTCTTGATGTTGTGAGATTTGGTGAAAAATATCTTGGTGTTCCGTATGTTTCGGGTGGAAGCTCCCCATCGGGATTTGACTGCTCAGGATTTACTTCGTATGTTTACCGCAACTTCGGTATATCACTCCCCCGCACTGCCGCAGGTCAGGCAGGTCAGGGCATTGAAGTGTCACGCGGAAATATACAGGCAGGCGATTTGCTTTTCTTCAACACCTACGGTGGTATATCACATGTAGGTATTGCGGTTAACTCAGATACATTTATTCACGCTACCGTTCCGGGAGATGTTGTTAAATACAGCAATTTAAATTCCGCTTATTACAGCTCCCGTTTTGTTACGGCACGCAGAGTATTACGCTAAAATCAGGCGGTTGTCATCGACAACCGCTTTTTACTTTATAAAACGGAGGCATTTTTATGCGAGTTATTTCAGGCATTGCACGAGGACGCAAACTGCTCGCCCCTGAAGGCATCAGTACACGCCCTACCTCGGACAGAGCCAAAGAAGCACTTTTTAATATAATAAACCTGCAAATACGAAACAAAATTGTTTTAGATTTGTTTTCCGGTAGCGGTGCTTTGGGCATTGAATCATTAAGCCGTGGTGCAGACTTTTGCATTTTTGTTGAAAACGACCCTGTTGCCGCCGATATTATCAGAAAAAATCTGACAGCTACAGGTTTTTCGGACAAAAGTGCTGTTTTTGTGTGCGATGTTTACGAGTATTTAAAATCATGTAATAAAACTTTTAATTACATCTTTATGGATCCACCCTACGGAAAAAATTTAATTCCGCCGGCTATTAAACTGATTGCAGAAAAAAATATTCTTGAATCAGGCGCTACTATTATTGCTGAAACTGAAAATAATGAGATTTTGCCTGCTGATATTTCCGGAATTTCTTTAACAGAAAGCCGAAAATACGGCAAAGCATTGCTCAATTTTTACAAAAAGGGCTAATTTTTTATAAAAATTTGCATTTTATTTAAAAAAGTAAATTTTTTTTTAAAAAACTATTGATTATTTTGAAAAAATAATGTATAATGTATTATGTAATTGTATAATTGCAATTATTGTGTGTATTTATTATCAAAACAGGTTTAGTTTTATTGAAAGTTGGTTGAAAATGAAAACAGCGGTATACCCCGGCAGTTTTGATCCAGTAACAAATGGTCATCTTGACATTATCCGCCGCGCATCAACAATTTTTGACAAATTACAGATTGTTGTCTTTAACAATTCACAAAAACGTTGTGCATTTTCTGTTGAAGAGCGTATGCAAATGTTACGTGACGCTACCGCCGATATCAAAAATATTGAAATCGGATGTTCGTCAGAGTTGCTTGTTCATTATTTGCAACACAACAACATTAAAACCATTATCAAAGGGCTTCGTATGATTTCGGATTTTGAGTACGAATTCCAGATGGCTCTTGCTAACCGTGAACAAAGTCCTGATATTGAAACTCTGTTTTTAATGACCGCTTCGGAATATTCACACTTAAGCTCAAGCCTTGTACGCGAGTTAGCCTCTTACGGCGGTGACCTTTCAAAGCTTGTTCCCCACTGTATTATGCAGAGGGTTTACGACAAATTTAGTAAATAAAATTTATTTTCAGGAGGAACATATCATGGAAATACTTCAGACAATAGACGAATTAGAGGAAACAATAGAAAAGAGTTTTGGCGTTTTTGGTTATGCATTTTTAAACAAAGATGAACTTCTTTCTATCATTGGCGAAATCCGTCTCAAATTACCCGAAGAGCTTAAACAGGCAAAATGGGTTAAAGACGAACGCGAAAAAATTCTTTCGGATGGTCGCAAAGAAGCTGACCGTCGCGTTGCCGAAGCACAGGACAAGGTTATTGCCATGATTGACGAGCACGAAATCACAAAAGCTGCTAAACAGAAAGCTGAAGAAATTATGGAAGATGCACGTCAGAAAGAAGCAGAAATGCAGAGAAATGCTATTTATTACGCAGACACTCTCATGGATAAAATTGACCAGACAACCTCTAATGTGCTTGAACAGATTAGAGAAAGCCGTCGTCAGTTACATAAATAAACCTTTGGAAAGGAACTGTTTTCTATGCAGGAGCATATCAACAAGCTTCAACAGCTTTTAGAAGCATCGGCTTCAAAATATAAAATTGAACCCGAGTTATATAATGAGTATCCGGTAAAACGCGGTCTCCGCAACTCTGATGGTACCGGTGTTTTAGCCGGTCTTACCTCTATTGGTGAGGTGCGTGGATATATTATCGATGACGGTGAAAAACGCCCCATCGCCGGACGTCTCCGTTACCGCGGCATAAGCGTTAAAGACATTATACAAAATGCTGCTACGGAAAAACGTTTTGCTTTTGAAGAAACAGCTTTTCTTTTGCTTTTTGGTTTTTTACCTACAAACGAACAACTCGAACTCTTTAAAGCTGTTTTGGGTGAAAAACGTACTCTCCCCACAAATTTTACCGAAGACACTATTTTAAAATCGCCAAGTCCTAACATTATGAATAAACTTGCGCGTAGTGTTTTGGCTCTTTATATTTACGATGAAAACCCCGAAGATTTATCACTTTCCAACATGGTAGACCAATCAATAAATCTTATTTCACGCATGGTTACCATGGTTGCTTATGCTTATCAGGCAAAGTGCCATTACTACGATGGAAAAAGTCTGTACATACACTCTCCCAAACCGGAATACAGCACTGCCGAAAACTTTTTCCACATGACTCGTCCCGATTCAAAATTCACGCCCGAAGAGGCTGAAATTCTGGATATGCTCCTTGTTTTACAAGCAGAACACGGTGGCGGTAACAACTCAGCATTCACCTGCCGTGTTGTATCTTCAAGCGGCACTGATACTTATTCGGCAATTGCATCGGCAATCGGTTCTTTAAAAGGGCCTAAGCATGGCGGTGCAAACCAGTCTGTTATTCAGATGATGGATTGTATAAAAACCGGTGTTTCTGACTGGAAAGATGATGAAGAAGTAAAAGAATTTTTAAGAAAAATTGTTCGCAAACAAGAAGGCGACAAATCCGGACTTGTTTACGGCATGGGACATGCTGTTTACACAGTTTCTGACCCCCGTACACTCATTATTAAGGAGAAAGCCGGAGAGATGGCTCAAAAGACGGGATTTTATGACGAATTTTGTCTTTATGATGCCGTTGAACGTCTTGCTCCCATTGTTCTTGAAGAAGAAGGCAAAAGCCGCGGCAAACCTATTTGTGCAAACGTGGATTTGTATTCCGGCTTTGTTTATCAAATGGTTAACGTACCGTTTGAGCTTTACACTCCCCTGTTTGCCATTGCCCGTATAACCGGCTGGTGTGCTCACAGAATCGAAGAGGTTTACGGCAACGGACGTATTATGCGTCCTGCATTCAAGAGCATTTCTCACAAAGAGAAATATTCTCCTTTAAACGAACGTAGTAGCAATAATTAAAACAAAAAAGCCTGTTAAAGGCTTTTTTGTTGTATTTATTATTAAATTAAAACTGTTTTATTTTACTGCGAAGATGCGCAACTGCATTTGGTAATGCATCTTTATGGGCTGACGGATTCGTTTCTTTACTGCGATAGTCGAACATATCGACAAAGGCTTTAAGCTCTGCAATATCAGTTTCAAGTGTTTCGCTCATACGTTTTATCAGTGCAGCTTTTAGCTTTTCATCCGCAGATTTGTCATTTGTCAGTAGTTTCAATCCGTGTGAAACGCAAAGGTGCTTGCAATCATCAACTTTTTCAGCAAATCCCGGTGTTTTTTTGTACATGTAATAAAACGTATTTATATATCTGTCAAGCTCACCGGTTATTTTTTTGCATACAATGCAATCACTGCTGCAATCAACAGCAGATGAAAAATCGGTGCGGTCTTTTTTCAAAAACCCACCTTTTACTGTTTCTGCTTTTCCAAGAGCATCTTTCACGTATTCCACATGCGTAAGCAGCATCAGCGCTGTACTGAGCCGATTGTTTGAAGACGCAAGCATTCTGTCAAGATGCACACGGCAAAATCCTGTTTTATTGCTGTTTTGTCGGCTGTCCGGCTCCATCATGGACGGGCCCATGCAATATTCCAATGTGTCATCCTCTGTTTTCTTTTCAAGAAAACAAAAGGGACACATATCCGTATTATCGAAGCTGTCATTAAGCGGAAACATATAAATAGATTCTTTCATGATTTATCTCCTTTTAGAAAATTTTAAATATCAGGTGAACCTTATGAATATTACAACAACAGACAACTCTGTGACTCTTCATGATGTCGGCAATTTCATCCCTGAGCAGGTTTTTGAATGCGGACAGTGTTTCCGTTGGAACAAAACTGAAACCGACTCATATGTAGGTGTTGCTTTTGATAAAGTTATTGAAATAAAAAGCTCACATAATAATATTACACTATTTAACACAAATTTGCAAGAGTTTAATGAAATTTGGCAAAAATATTTTGATTTTTCAAGAGATTACAGCGAAATTTTAAAACAGGCAAGCTCACACGAGATTATCTGCAAAGCCGCGCAGTATGGCAGCGGAATACGCATTTTACGCCAGAATCTTTTTGAAACCACCATTTCTTTTATTATATCTGCAAGCAACAACATTCCCCGTATAAAACAAATTGTTGAAAATTTATGCAAAAATTTTGGCAAGGAAATAACTTATAACGGACAGCTTTTTTATTCTTTTCCGGATTTTAAAAGTCTTGACGGAATAACCGAAGAAGACCTTGCCCCTATACGTTCTGGATTCCGTGCGAAATACATTGTTGATGCCGTAAAACGTGCTAACAGTGGACTTCTTGATTTTGAATATATTGATTCTGCCCCTACCGATGAAGGCAGAAAAATGCTTCTTGAAGTTAAAGGCATCGGCGAAAAGGTTGCCGATTGCATCCTACTTTTCGGTGCCGGAAAATTTGATGTTTTTCCTGTTGATACATGGATTGACAAAGCAATGCGTGCACTTTATCCTGAAAAATGCACAAACTTAAAAACAACACGTCTTTTAGGACGTGAGCTTTTTGGAGAAAACTGCGGAATGATTCAGCAGTATCTGTTTTTCTACGCCCGTGAAAACAAAATTTTTTAAGGTGATTTTATGATTATTTCCACAAACAAAACCATCGGCACCATCTGCCATATGTGCGGATATATTTCTGCTGATGAAATAAGTCCCTTTCATATAATGGACAATTATGAACTTAAATGTCGCATTTGCGGTGCAAAAATTATTAAGATAAAAAAAGAAAAAATTTCAAAATCATACACCTTGCATCAGAAATGTTTTTTGTGCGGTGAGAACCACGTGAGCCGCATTTCGCACAAAGCCATGTGGAATCAAAAGCTGTTTTCTTTCGGATGTGAAGTCAGCCTTTACGATATGTGCTATGTTGGTGAAGAAAATGAGGTTACCTCTTCACTTAACGAGCTTATGAGTACACTTAACGAAATATCCGATGAAACAGAGTCAAGCGGCGAAGAGATTTCTGATGCACTGACCGAAGCCGGGTATATGATGGCTGCTTTTGAGCTGCTAAAAAAGTTTTTAGCTGACGGAAAAATTCGTTGTATCTGTGATGACAACCGGTTTGTTGTGCGTATGACTGATAGCGGAATTGGAATTTCCTGCGGAAACTGCGGCAGTTTTCACGAAATAAAGTGCAAAACCTCTGAGGATGTTAAAAATTTTGAAAAAACAGACATACTTTTATTAAGAAAAGATTGACAACATCCTGTTAATTTGATATAATATAATAGATATATGTTAAATACATAACAAACTATAAATAATGGAAGGAATGTTCAGTTATGGAAAATACAGCAAAAACCATGGACAAGATTGTTGCTCTCTGTAAGGGCAGAGGTTTTATATTTCCCGGCTCCGAGATTTACGGCGGTCTTGCAAACACATGGGATTACGGTCCCCTTGGTGTTGAATTTAAAAACAACGTAAAAAAAGCATGGTGGAAAAAATTTGTTCAGGAGTCAAAATATAATGTTGGTCTTGATGCCGCAATATTGATGAATCCCCAGACATGGGTTGCATCAGGTCACGTTGGCGGATTTTCTGACCCGCTTATGGACTGTAAAGAATGTAAAACACGTCATCGTGCCGACAAACTTATTGAAGACTTTGGCAACGAAAAAGGCGAAGTTATTAACGTTGGCGGCTGGTCTGACGAAAAAATGCTTGAATATATCATTGAAAATAAAATTGTCTGCCCCAACTGCGGCAAGCTCAATTATACAGATATCAGAAAATTTAACCTGATGTTCAAAACATTCCAGGGTGTTACCGAGGATGCAAAATCCGAGATTTATCTGCGTCCCGAAACTGCACAGGGTATTTTTGTAAACTTCAAAAATGTTCAGCGTTCAACACGTAAAAAAGTTCCTTTTGGTGTTGCTCAGGTTGGTAAATCCTTCAGAAACGAAATCACTCCCGGAAACTTTACTTTCAGAACACGTGAGTTTGAACAGATGGAGCTTGAATTCTTCTGTGCTCCCGGCACTGACCTTGAATGGTTCTCATACTGGAAAGATTTCTGTGCTAACTGGCTCTACAGCCTTGGCATCAAAAAAGAAAACCTGAAACTCCGTGACCATGACCCGGAAGAGCTTTCACACTATTCAAACGCAACAACCGACATCGAGTTTATGTTCCCATTTGGTTGGGGCGAGCTCTGGGGTATTGCTGACAGAACAAACTTTGACCTTACACAGCATGCTAACCACTCTGGTGAAAGCATGGAATATGTTGATCCGTACACAAACGAAAAATATGTTCCTTATGTTGTTGAGCCGTCACTCGGTGCTGACCGTGTTGCACTTGCATTTTTGGTTGAAGCATATGACGAGCAGGATTTAGGCGACGGAGACAGCCGTGTTGTTATGCATCTGCATCCGGCACTTGCACCGTATAAAGCGGCAGTTCTGCCCCTTTCCAAAAAACTTTCTGAAAAAGCTGAAGAAGTTTATGCTGAGCTCAGCAAACACTTTATGTGTGATTATGACGATGCAGGAAGCATAGGCAAACGTTATCGTCGTCAGGACGAAATCGGTACTCCCCTTTGTATCACATACGATTTTGACAGCGAAGAAACAGGCAAAGTTACAGTTCGTGACCGTGACACCATGGAGCAGGAATATGTTGCAATTGAAGATTTGCCGAAATATATTGAAGAGAAAATCAAATTCTAAATTTTTACAAAAACAACCGCATCTTAAGATGCGGTTGTTTTTCTGATTTTATCAAAAAAGATTTCTTCCGTTGCAATATGCGTAACCTATAAACTCATCGTGGCATTTTCTGCCGTTATACCACAGCATCCATTTATTTCCTTCTTCGTTCCACAAAAACGATGGCTTATAGCAGGCATCGCCGTCCCATTTTTCTGCATCAGGTGATATAATGGGATTTGACGGTGATTTTTGCCAGTTTGTTATTCCATCGTTACTGCGTGCTATGCAAATCTGCGCTTTATCAATATTTTCATACCCGATATAAAACATCACATATCCCATATCGTCAGTTTTTATAACCTGACATCCGCCTATACGGTCCTGTTCATAAACATTGTTTTTATCTGCCTTTAAAATTGGATTTGGCAGTTTTTTCCACAATATTCCGTCGTCACTTTCGGCATATGCAAGCACGTTTGGCTCGTATGTTTCACCTGCCGCATACCACATTCGGTATTTGCCGTTTTCGTAAAGAACACAAGGATTCATAACCGAAAGTTTTTCCCAGTTATATTGAGGCTTTATAATACAATCTTTTTGCACTCGTTTAAAATTGATTCCGTCATCGCTTTCAGCATATCCGATACAACTTGATTTAAAATCACTCGTCTGCCCTGTGTACCACATTTTATACTTGCCGCCAACTTTTAAAACGCAGTTTCTGTTAACATGATATTCCCAATCGGAATTTTCATCACCCGGAAGTGTGATTTGCGGTTTTTCCCAATTAACACCGTCATCGCTGAAAGTAACGGCAAGAGATTTTTCAGGTCGCCATGAAAAATCCATGCGGTATCTGCCATTTTCTTTTGTAACATAAACATCAAAACACGTGCCAAGTTCTTTACTTCCAAGTACAGGATTGTTTTCATACTTTTCAAATTTATTCATATTATCCCCCGTAATTTTGCTTTTTAATTATATATACAATTATTTCATCAGTTCATCAATAAAATAAGCATTAGTGTTTGCACATTTACCTTTTACATCCACAATCGTAATCCGCACATAGCCATCTTCCGGCAACACATCAAAAACAGCATTATTAACCGTTTTACCATCTTCACTGACAACGGACTTTGTGCGTCTTGATGCCGTATGTAATATGATTTTTTCTGCTTCAGAACATGAAATATTAATCTTGCCGTCTTCAAACCACAGTTCATATATTTCAGGACCTTGTGAGGCATAAAAATACCCATCCATCAAAGCGTTTGTTATTGTTTTATACTCCAGTTTTTCTGCCTTAATCATAGTAAACCCACCAAAAGAATCAGAAGTTTTATTATGATTATCATCTGCCGCAATACAATAAATTCTTTTTCCTGCTCTCAGCATATCATCATATTCTTTTTCGTTATAGTCACAATATCCGGCATGAAAACTGCCATAATTGCAAATTTCCATAGCGTGCATATTATTATAACCTATATAATCAGAATAATCTTCTAACGACCAAGCCGGATGATTGTATGTAACAAAAAAGCCTTTTTCGCGACCACATCGCATCATTTCACTTATACACTCATGAGTGTGTTCTCTTATAAAATCAGGCTCACCATCTGTTTGAATTTTGTCAATATAATTAATGGCATCCCCAATAAAAAAATACTTTGAACTATGATAACAAACCTGTTTCATATTATCAGCATCAAGTGCAATCAGGCACATATGACAAGTTTTTTTGAATCTGAATTCACCGTCTTTTATCTCATCAACTTCCATTTCATATCCGTTAAGGGGCAAAAAGTTTTCATCTGCGAGATCATTATGTGATATAAGCACATCATGGTCAGTATATGCTAAAACCGAATAACCCTTCTCTTTATATATATTTTTTAATTCCTCCGGCGTTAAGCACCCGTCTGAAACTGTAGAATGGCAATGCAAATTTGCTTTGTAAAAATTACCGGTTTGCGGCAACAGATATTTTTTCATCATCCCAACCTCCATAAAATTGTATATTTGTTCTTTGTATAAGTTGACAAATAACAGATTATTATATATAATTATAATAAATAATATTTTTGTATTCAATGGCATTTTGTTTTAAAAAATATGCAATTTGTTTTATGGAGGAATTATGTTTAACGAAAGCTGCAAAACATATATCAGATATGCTAACACACCCAGCCTTGTTGCTACAAAAACCTATAATTATGTACAATGGGCAGGGCATTTTGTATGCAATCCCGATTTTTATATATCACGCCGCAATATGGACAGTATTTTACTGATTTACACATTAAACGGGAAAGGCCATCTTCGCTATTGCGGAGACGAATACACCCTTGAGCCGGGCAGTATTGCACTTGTGAATTGCCGCAATTTTAACGAGTATTATCCTGAAAATTCTGAGTGGGAATTTTTGTTTATTCATTTTTACGGGTTAAACTGCAACAATTTTTTTGACCATTTATTTTCGTCAAACAGCGGAGCTGTTTTTGAAAAAACTTCCGGAATAAAAGAACTTATCAAAAGCTGTATTGATGCGTGTTCAACAAAAACTGCCGATTTTGAAATTAAAACTTCAAAATATCTGAATGATATTTTTTATACACTTATTCTTAATATTCAGAATGAAGAAAACAACAAAATCGACACAGTATGTGAATATATCGACAAAAATTACGATAAAAATATTTCAGTAAAACAACTCACCGAACTTTCCGGTTATTCAAGAAGTTATTTTTCAACACTTTTTAAAAAAATCACAGGAACAACATTGCAGGAATATCTTTTGTGTCACAGGCTTAACAAAGCCAAAAACCTTTTAACCGAAACTGATTTTTCTGTTGAAGAAATCGCTGTGAAAACAGGATTTTCTGATACCGGCAGTTTCATAAGAGCATTCAAACGAAAAGAAGCAGTTACACCGTTTCAGTACAAAAAATCAAACTGTTTTAAACCGTCATATCATTAACTCAAACAACCGCATCTTTAAGATGCGGTTGTTTTTCATGAAAAAGCCAGAATATTTTATAACTGTTTCAATTGCGGATTACTTGTATAAATTTTAAATTTTTTCAAAAAATACTTGATTTTGCTTGCAAAATCTAAAAAAAAGGTTTATAATGGTTTTAGGGATGGTGATTTTTATGGATATAGGAAAAAAAATAAAAAGATTACGTCAAGAAAAGAACCTTACGCAAGATGAACTTGCTGCACGCTGTGAGCTATCAAAAGGTTTTATTTCACAGCTTGAACGCGATCTTACATCACCTAACCTTTCAACGCTTGCAGATATACTGGAATCTCTCGGTGCGTCGCTCAAAGAATTTTTCAGCGATGCCGAAGACGAAAAAATTGTTTTCGGGGAAGAAGATTTTTTCGAGTCTGTTGATGAAGAACACGGATACACCGTTGAGTGGGTTATTCCAAACGCACAAAAAAACGAAATGGAACCAATTGTTCTCACTCTCGTTCCCGGAGGAAAATATAAAGAAGAAACCGCCCACAGCGGCGAAGAATTTGGATATATACTTTCCGGCTCGGTTGTTTTGCATATCGGCAATAAAAAATACCGTGCAAAAAAGGGACAGTGCTTCTGTTTTAAACCAAATAACAATCACTATATAGAAAATACCGGAAAAGTACCTGCAAAACTTTTATGGGTATCCTCTCCCCCCTCATTCTAAAAATCAGCAGTGGCAAAAGTTGTTTTGTCACTGCTTTTTATATTATTTACTTTTTTTTAATTTTATTTTTTTGCTAACAGCCTTTTTCATTTATGATAGCTTTCATTGTTTACAATTTTAAATGCACGATAAACCTGTTCAAGTAGGATTACCCGCATCAACTGATGAGGAAATGTCATTTTTGAAAATCCCAGTTTGAAATCACAAAACCTTTTTACTTCATCAGATAATCCGTTGCTTCCACCAATAACAAAGGTTATACAACTTGTTCCCGAAACAGATTTTTCAGAAAACAGCTCTGCAAGTTCTTCGGAAGATAGCTGTTTTGCTTCTACGCAAAGTGCAACATTAAAATCCGTTTTTGAAAGATTTTTGAGTATTAACTTACCCTCGGTCTCTATGTCCTGAGTATCTCCGCCCCTGCATTCTTTTACCTCGGTAATATTTATTTTTCCAAATCTTCCAAGACGCTTGATATACTCACCGCACGCATCCCGATAAAATTGTTCTTTAATATTTCCTACGCAAATCACTTTAATATTCATTTCAACCACCCACTTTATTATACATCAAACAATAATTTTTTTCAATATTATATAAAAATTTTATTATAATTTGCATTTTTGTATAAATATAACGGACTTTCTGTAATTAATTTGTAACATTTGACCATAACTTTTTTTTGAATTTTACTTGATTTTTTTCTCGATATGTGGTAAACTATTTATGTAATCCAAGGTAGCCTTGAAAAGTATGTCAATACATCTTAAATAAAGACTTTTCAGGCATGCAATACAACTCGTTTGTGTTGTAAGACCTAAAAACATAAAGCATATATGGTACTTCCGTACCGCACATTGCAGAGTTCGTCGTCTGCATTGACGGGATATCATTATATGCTTTATTTTTTTTAAAGGAGTGTTTTATTTGGCAGACGGATGCAGACTCTGTCCCCATGACTGCGGCGTTGACAGAAACAAAATTATCGGACGTTGCAGATGCTCGTCTGAAATAAAAGTAGCTCGTGCATCACTTCATCAATGGGAAGAACCTTACCTTTCCGGCACAAACGGGTCAGGCACTGTATTTTTTTCCGGTTGTTCACTGGGATGCGTGTTTTGTCAAAACAGCGAAATTTCCCATAAACACCGCGGCAAAACCATTTCTGAACAACGTCTTGCAGAAATTTTTCTCGAATTGCAAAAGCAAGGTGCACACAACATTAATTTAGTCACTCCGGACCATTTTGCAGATAAGATTGCCAATGCTTTAGTTATGGCAAAATCAAATGGTCTTAGCGTTCCTGTTGTGTACAACACAAGCGGTTTCTGCTATGTTGACACTCTTAAAATGCTTGACGGATTAATTGATATTTATCTCCCCGATTTTAAATATATGTCATCTGAATTTTCAAAAAAATACTCCTCTGCTTCAAATTATCCCGAAATAGCAAAAGCAGCAATTGCCGAAATGTACCGCCAACAGCCTTTGTCTCAATTTAACGAAAACGGAATTATGACAAAAGGCTTGGTTGTTCGACATATGATGCTGCCCGGATTGTTATACGACTCAAAGGCAATTGTAAAATATCTTTATGAAACATACGGACATAATATTTACATAAGTCTTATGAGCCAGTATACGCCTTTTGGAAATCTTGAAAACTTTGCTGAGCTTAATCGGAGAGTAACAAAACGAGAATATAACGCTCTCATTGATTATGCGATAAATCTCGGAATCGAAAATGCTTTTATTCAAGACGGCAAAGCCGCTGACGAAAGCTTTATCCCCGATTTTGACGGAAGAGGGATTTAACGAAAGGTCATAAAATTTAACGTAAATTTTACCTTCTTTTTATTGACATACTTTTTAAAATGATATATAATTATAATGATGTATATTAATGTAATTTTTAAACAATATAAATATAAATTCTATTTTAGAAATGGAGTAAAAACTCACCTATGAGAAAGACAAAAATCATTTGCACACTCGGTCCTGCGTCACGCGACGAAACCATAATCAAAAATATGTTTAATGCCGGAATGAACGTAGCGAGAATAAATATGTCACATCAAAACCACGAATATCACAAGGAGACAATTGAAATGTTTCGCCGTGTGCGTGATAGCCTTGATATTCCTGCAGCTGTTATGCTTGACACAAGAGGTCCCGAAATAAGAATCGGCACTTTTAAAGACGGGCATACACATCTCAATGATGGTGATATGTTTACTCTTACAACCGAAGAAACAGAGGGCGACAACACAAAAGTTTTTATAAACTACAAAAACCTGCCGTCACAGATAAAGCCCGGAAACCGTATTCTTATTGACGATGGTCGAATTGCTCTTGATGTTACTGATATAACCGAAACCGAAATTCATTGCCGTATTGTATGCGGTGGTAGTATTTCTGACCGCAAAGGTGTAAATATTCCTAATGTCCATCTTGATTTACCGTACATCAGTAAACAAGACGAACAGGATATAATTTTTGGTGTGCAGCAAGACATAGATTTTGTTGCGGCATCTTTTGTGCGTTCAAAAGAAGACGTTATCTGTCTGCGCAATATGCTTGATTATCATGGTGGCTACAACATAAAAATCATTTCCAAAATTGAAAATATCGAGGGTGTAAACAATTTTGATGAAATTCTCGCCTGCTCTGACGGTATCATGGTTGCCAGAGGCGATATGGGCGTAGAAATTGAATACGAGCGTTTGCCGGGTTTACAGAAAAAGTTTATAAAAAAATGCTATAAAGCCGGCAAAATGGTAATTACCGCAACCCAGATGCTTGAATCTATGGTTCACAGCAACACACCTACCCGTGCAGAAATAACCGATATTGCAAATGCTGTTTTTGATGGCACATCCGCTATTATGCTTTCCGGTGAAACAGCTATGGGTGACCATCCCGCACTTGTTGTTGAGGTTATGGCTAAAATTGCAAACCGTGCCGAAAGCGATGCTTTTGACATGAATGTATACACAGATTACCAGTATGACAATGACACCAGTGACACCACAAACGCCATCTGTGATGCCGCTTGCACCACAGCACGTGACGTCAAAGCATCTGCCATTATTGCTATTACAAAATCGGGTTATACAGCTCGCCGTGTGTCAAAATTCCGTCCTCATCAGGTTATAATAGCAACAACTCCCGAGGAAAAAACCTATCATCAGCTTACACTTTCCTGGGGCGTTTATCCAATAAAATCAATTTATCAGCCGGATTCAAACCAGACATTTAATCATTCTATCGCATGTGCAAAACGTTACGGACTGGTAAACGACTGTGACCGTGTTGTACTGACAGGCGGTGCTGACGGAACAACAGATATATTAAAAGTTCAGCTTGTAGAAACAAGAAAAAACTGATTTACTGTGAAGCCATTATTATAGCTTTAAAATTCATTTTTTTCATGTATAAATAAACGTGGCTGTAGCAAGATGATTTTTTGCTACAGCCACGTTTACTAATTTGAAAATCAGGAGCCCAATCCTATAACCGCATCAATCGGCATTGACATCACAACGCCTTTAGCATCGCTATGCATACCGCATTTATCGCTTATAGCTTGCATTATTTTAAGTTTTTTATCAACATCGGCAACAATAAGAACGATTTCTCTTTCCTCTTGAATACTCATTCCCCAATGAATCATAGCAGTTTCATTGCCGCCGCTTCTGCCGTGTACAACAGTTCCGCCACCTGCACCGGCATCTCGCGCAGCATTCATCACTTCTTCGCTAAAGCCGTGATTTACTACGGCAGCAATCATAACACGTTTTATATCGGTCATTATAAGCTCGTCCTTTCTGTCCTGCAACTGACTATTGTCACTGCCACTTTCTTTAATCATCTTTAAGATATGGTTGTTTGCCCCTGTCATCGGCAATGTAAATGCAATTCCGTTACCCGGCAAAATAAATTGTAATTCGTGCAGAACTCGGCTCATAATTCTATGCGCCGCCGGTTTTAGCATCATACTCACCAAAAGACTTCTATCCGGAGTACCGAGGCCTAAAATATCAAGCATTTCATTAGATGCAGTTCCTATGGCATTCACTCTGTAATGAAGAGGAACCTTTTCTTCCTGAAGCATTTCTGCCGCTCTGTCTGCATTTTTGGGAGTTGTAATCAGCATCAACACTCGAAATGGTATGTTAATTTTATTCTGCTCCATCAGGCTTCCTCCTCTATTTCAATAATAGTGTCACTATCATCTGTAATCATGCTGACAGCACGAGTATTCTTCTGCAGATTGCTGAGTTTAATTCTATAATGCAACCCCATTATCTGTACAGCAATAAGCGGTGTCAATGCCACAAGAGCAACCACTCCAAAAGCATCCGTCATTATATTGCCACCAAGCATTTCACACGCACCTATACAAAGCGGCAACAAAAAAGTCGACGTTATGGGACCACTTGCAACACCGCCGGAGTCAAACGCAATACCAACAAAAATCTTAGGAACAAATTTTGACATAACAAGTGCAATTATGTATCCGGGAATTATAATATACACAAGCGGTACTCCCGTTAAAATTCGGAGCATTGCCAAACCCACACTCACCGAAACACCTATGGAAAGGCATCTGTTCATGGATTTTGCCGAAATTGTTCCGTCAGTAACAGATTGAACCTGGTGATTGAGAATTTGTATTGCCGGCTCCGCCTTAACGATAAAATACCCGATAAGCATACCGATTGGAACAAGCAACCATCTTTGACTTGTTGCAGACAAATGACTTCCAAGCAAAGTTCCAACAGGAGCAAAGCCTACATTTACTCCGCATAAAAACAGTACAAGTCCGATATATGTGTATAAAAAACCTACAACGATTTTTAATTTTTGTCTTCGGTGATAGCGGTGACTTATAAGTTGGAAAATAAGCGACATTACTATAATAGGAAAAAGCGAAATAGCAACTTCTGTTATATAATGCGGAATTTCAGTAGCAAAAGACTTAGCTACATCACGCATGGTTTCAACAGAAGATGTCTGCGTTGCAGCATATGCCGCTTCTTTAGGTGTATAGAAACATCCCAGTATCATAACTGCAAGTATTGGACCTACGCTCGACAGTGCCACAAGGCCAAAGCTGTCATTTGCGGCGTTTTTATCGCCCCTTACAAGAGATATACCTACACCAAGTGCCATAATAAACGGAACTGTAATCGGTCCCGTTGTAACACCTCCGGAATCAAAAGCCACAGCTAAAAATTCTTTTGGTATAAAAAATGAAAGTACTATAAGTGCCATATACAGCAATATCAAAATATTTGACAAATTAATTTTAAATATAATCCTTAAAACAGCCGTTGCCAAAAACACACCTACGCCAACAGCAACAGTCCAGATTATTACACTGTTTGGTATTGCTGGTACTTGATTTGACAAAACCTGTAGATCAGGCTCTGCCACAGTAATAAGCACACCTACCAGAAAGCTTATAAATAAAACCACAATTATCCACTTGGATTTTGATAGTTTAACACCTATGCCTTCACCAATAGGTGTCATAGCCATTTCTGCTCCAAGTTCAAACATTCCCATTCCTACTATCAGCATAACTGCACCCGTAAAAAACATTACAACCGAGCCAACATCAAGCGGCACAAGAAAAATACTTAATATCAGAACTATGCCGGTTATTGGCAAAACAGCAGAAAGAGATTCCAATATTTTGGATTTTAATGTCTTATTCATATTGCGAACCTCCTTTTATTTTAACTCTTTTTATTATAACATGAAAACCAATTTACTGCAAGGGTAAATTAGCCAATTTTTTTATATTTTTAACAGAATCCCTTATTTCAAGCTCTGCTTCAACAAGTATATCCTGCCTTATTCTGAAATACTTATTCTTAATTTTTTTCATAATCAAATCCACGGCAATTTCGCAAAGTGTCTTATAATCAATTCCTATGGTTGTAAGAGATATATCCGGATAAGCTGCCGCCGCAATGTTATCCATTCCTATAACGGATATATCCTCCGGGACGCTTCGCCCAGCTTCTTTAAGTGCTTTTATTGCTCCCATCGCAATATAATCATACGCCGCTATAATTGCCGTGGGCATTTCAGATGTTTTTAAAAGCTGCTTTACTCCATCAATTCCGGCATTTTCAAACCGTTTATTACTTGTTATCATGTGCTCTTCATTTACGTCAAGAAAATTTTGTTCAAGTGCCTCTTTTATATGCCGGCACTTGCTTGCGGTCAATCTTTCGCCTATATAAGCAATTTTTCTGTGACCGCAGTCTTTCAGATATTGCACGGTTGTTTCTATGGCTTTTTTAAAATCAATAGACACTGTATCTATTTTTCCGTTTCCGTTGCCGCCAATCATCACAACAGGAATATCAGCATCGGCATTTATTCTTTTTCCACCTACGGTAATTATTCCGTCAGCCATTCCCCGGAATGCAAAATACTCAATAAAACGAGCATATTTTTCGTCTTCAAAATTTGTTTCTGCAAAAATTGTCATTGCTCCGCTGTTTTCAACAAGCTCACGGATTGTCGTCGCAATATTTGCATAATGCTCGCTTTTTATTTCCGGCAGAATAACTGCTACAACCTTTTTTTCGTATGTGCCATGATAATACTTTTCAAAAACACCGTTATCCTTTGCAATTTTTATGACTGTTTCTTTTGTTTTGTCGCTTATTTCACCGCTGCCTGCCATAACCTTTGATACGGTTGAAACAGATACCCCGGCAAGTTTTGCTATATCTAACAGTTTCATAATCTTCTCCGCCTAATTTTATATAATTCCAAACAGCATAAATCCTATTGTGTTTATGGCAAAATTAGCAAACATATGCACAAGCCATGATAGATAAATACTTCCGCTTTTTGCGTTAAGCCAGTTAAAAATAATACCACCTGCAAAAAGTCCCACCATAACAATGGCAAACACGCCAAAGGAAAACCAACCTATCATCATTGCAACATGATAAAGTGCAAATATTGATGCACTAAATATATGCGCAAATTTTTTACCCAAAATTTCTGTCAGGGTCAAAAATGCAAACCCACGGAAGAAAAATTCTTCAAGAAGTGAGTTTACAAAAGATATGTACAGCGACACAAACACAAAATTTTCTCGACTCACACCGCCGTTTGCCGTCAAAGACGTTGTTATTGAAGAAAAATCAAACACATCTTTTAAAAGCAGATATCCGCCCAGAATAACCGCATATACAGCTATACCAAGCACTGCCGCAAAACCGAAATCACGTTTTTGTGCTTTAAAAAGTTTGCGGATTTGTAAGCTTTTATCTGTTAGTGCGTATATGCACGGAAATCCCAAAAACAGCACAAGCTTTATTGCTGATTTTATAAAATAGTCTGCCTTTACAATACCATCAACAACAGCCATTATTCCGCAAAAAATAACAACAAGCGCAATAAGCAGTACGGACTTTTTTCTGTCTCTCATTTTATCACCTCTGTAACAATTATACCATACATTTTTCGACATTTCAACCTATTAACAAAATAATGTCATAATTAATGTATCAAACCAGTAAAATATAATATATCTTTTTCGGAGGTTAAATTATGGCATTATACAGCAACAACTATCCTTTTGTACAAGAGCCATTGCCTTACAGCTACGATGCACTTGAGCCGCTTATAAGCGCGCGGCTTCTTGAGCATCATTACAACAATATTTTTTCCACTTATTTTGTTGAGCTTAACCGTATTCTTTCGGCAGTGCCTGAATATCAAAACAAAACCATTGTTGAGCTTCTTATGGACGCATACACTCTGCCAAATGAAATTCAGTTTGGCGTACTTCTCAATGCTGGCGGAATTTACAATCATTCCGTATATTTTGAAGGGATGATTCCACAGCGTGGCGAGCTTTCTGGAGATGTTCTCAAAGACGAGATAAATGAGGCGTTTTCCTCTTTTGACAACATGAAAAACATTTTTATTCAGACAGCCCAAAACCTTTACGGATCGGGATATGTTGCCCTTGTCCGCACACGTCGCAACGGTTTGCGGATTATATCGCTTTCCAACAACGATACTGCCGTGCGTGTGAATCTGCTTCCGATTATACAGATTGATTTATACGAGCATGCTTACGAGCTTGGAAACAACATGACTCGCAGCGAATACACCGAAAAATGGTTTGACCTTGTAAACTGGAATATCGCAGAACAACGGTATACCTCAAATTTTAATTTCCGCACCTCAACACAGTGAAAAATTCGCAAATATATAGCAGAAAACTGTCATGTTAAAGCAGACATGACAGTTTTTATTAATTATCCCTTTTTATTTGATTTAAGCATACGTAATGAGTTTAGTATAGCTATTACCGAAACACCTACGTCAGCAAAAACTGCCGCCCACATTCCTGCAAAACCAAGTGCTCCAAGCAGCAGAACCGCAAATTTTATTCCCAGCGCAAAAACGATGTTTTGCATAACTATTGCATGAGTTTTTTTTGCGATTTTTATTGCCTGCGGAATTTTCTGCAAATCATCGTTCATTATCACAACATCTGCCGCTTCAATTGCCGCATCCGAGCCTACGCCGCCCATCGCTATTCCCACATCAGCCGCAGTAATTGCCGGGGCATCGTTTATACCGTCACCGACAAAGACAACAATTCCCGATTTTTCTGCCTTTATTTTTTCAACAATATCAATTTTATCTGCCGGCAAAAGCTGCGATTTTATTTCATCAATTCCGGCTTCTTTTGCTATTTTTTCTGCCGGTCCGGCTTTGTCCCCGGTGAGCATTACTGTATTTTTTATTCCCTGTTTTTTAAGCATTGCAACTGCATTTTTACTGCCCGGTTTTATTTTATCGGCAACAGTAATATAACCTGCATATTTACCATTAACACGCACATAAACCGCAGTTTTTCCGTCTGTATTTACGGGTGCATTTTCTATTAGTTTTTCGTTACCCGCTTCAATTAACTTATTACGCCACACCACACTTACGCCTTTGCCTGCAAACTCCTTAGCGTCAGTTATTTCTGCCAAAACAGATTTATCTTCAAGTATTGATGCTATCGACACAGCAACCGGATGCGTTGAAAAACTTTCTGCGATGGCTGCATACTGTATAAATTCGTTCTCCGGCATATTTTCAGGGTAAATTTTGTCAACGGAAAATCTGCCGCAGGTAACAGTTCCTGTTTTATCAAAAACAACCGTCTGTGCTTTTGAAAGTGCTTCAAGATAATTTCCGCCTTTAATCAGAATACCGCTTTTTGATGCCATGCCTATGCCGGCAAAAAAGCTTAAGGGAATTGAAATCACAAGTGCACAGGGACATGACGCCACAAGAAAAATAAGTGCACGGCTAAGTGAATCTACAAAGGTCACATCCGAGGCAAAGGGAATTATAAGCCATATAAGTATGGCACATGCCACAACTGCCGGAGTGTAAACACGTGCAAACTTTGTTATAAAATTTTCGGCACGGGCTTTTTTCTCCGAGGCATTTTCAACCAGTTCAAGAATTTTTGAGGCTGTTGAGTTTTCAAATTCTTTTGTCACTTCTATCTTTATTACACCGCCAAGGTTTATGCTTCCGCTAAGCACCTCGCATCCATCTGATATATCGCAAGGCACGGATTCTCCCGTAAGTGATGACATATCAAGGGAGGATACACCCGAAACGACAATTCCGTCAAGAGGCACACGTTGTCCCGGTTTTACAATAATAATATCGCCAACAGACACATCCTCGGCATCACATTCGGTAGTTGTACCGTCATTATTTTCAACTGTTGCCGTATCGGGGCATATATCCATGAGAGACGAAATTGCCTTACGCGATTTTCCGACCGCGTAATCCTGAAAAAACTCACCTGTCTGGAAAAATAGCATAACTGCTGCCGCTTCGGGGAAGTTTTTAATGGCAAACGCACCGAATGTTGCAATAATCATAAGAAAGTTTTCGTCAAGAAACTGCCTGTTTAAAATGTTTTTTCCGGCTTTTATAATAATATCTGTTCCCGAAACAAGATAAGCCATAACATGTAACAACACAGATATGTAGCTTTCGGTAAAAAGTCCGGCGATGAACAACACAAACGAAAAACACAGTCTCAGGGTTTTAATTTTTTGCCTTTTATTCAAGAAAAATCCCCCTATTTAATAACTAAAACACAGTCCGGTTCAATTTTTTTGCACACTTTTGCCGCTTCTTCGACAACCTTGTTGAAACACCCGTCATCCGCTTCTATTGTAAGTTTTTGCATTATAAAATTCAAACTTGCATCAGTTACACCGTCAAGTTTTTTTACTGCCGCTTCTATTTTTGCTCCACAGTTTGCACAGCATAAGTTTTCTATTTTAAATTTCTTTTTCATTTTAATTTCTCCTTTATTCGTTAATGTGATCCATTCCCTGACCAAGTATATTGTGAACGTGGTCATCCGCAAGTGAATATATGATAGATTTGCCCTCGCGTTTAAAGGCAACCAGCTTGTTTTGCTTTAAAATCCGCAGTTGATGAGATATTGCCGACTGGGTCATACCAAGCACATCAGCAATACAACACACACTCATTGACGATTCAAAAAGCACATATAAAATTTTTATGCGCGTGGAATCCCCAAACACCTTAAAAAGCTCTGCCAGATTGCATAATTGCATTTCTCCGGGCATTAGTGTGTTGACTTCTTTAACTATTGTTCCGTGATGTTTTTCATGCTCGCATTCTGATATATTTTGTTTTGTCACGTTATCACTCCCAAACATATGAATATGTGTTCATATGTTTATTATATACTATTATTTCAGTTTTGTCAAGAGATTTTACTATTTTTATACGACAAAAACCGACAGGATTATCCCCTGCCGGTTTTTATTATCAAATTTAATTTATTCCTGTGCCGACGGATACTTCAGACCATCCGCTATTTTCGTAAATTCCGCACGATGGCAGTGCTTTTCTTGCAACGGACGCTGCATAAGAGAATATTTCATCTCTTGTTTTATCTGTTCCGTAAGCAAGCACGGCTGCATACAGCATTTTATAAAAACCACTGTCGGCAAGTGTGTGCCATGTTGTTTCCATAAATCCAAAAAGATTATTTTCTGTAACGGTTTCAACCGCTTCCTCAATGTTTTCCATAATATGCCACGGGCAGCAAAGCACATTAAAACCAAGAGATTTAAACTTTTTAGCCGGTTTCCATGTTTCATCATGTCTGAAATAATGCCAGTCGGCAATTATAATATTTTTATCAATACCGTTTAAAAATATTTCTGAAACTTCAGGCGTTGCGTTTGCCTCAATATAATCCGGAAATTCTTCTCTTGAAATCATCATATCGTGCCACACTATCGTTTTTCTGCCTTTTGAGCTGATATCTTTTGCATGTCGGTTTATATATTCAACGGCACTTTTTGCCTCGGTTTCGTTTGAGCCTATGCGGTTTGCCTCGTCACAGCCTATATGAAAATAACCGCCCTTACCGCAAACCTCAATAAGCTCATCACGTATTTTGCTAAGGAGTTCATAAACATCATCACGTTTATAATTCCAGTTCCAACCATAAGATTCAAACATATATTCGTATCGGGGATTCTGATCCAAAACAACATGTTTGCCATGCGCTCCCCTGCACGCCGAAGCGTGACCGAGGTGGTTAAACATCGGTATAACCTCCATGCCAAGTGCGTTTGCCTCTGCGGCAATTTCTTTGATTTGCTCTTTGCTGTAAGCAAACGGCCAGCCAAGTTCCTTTAAACAATCATACTTGAGCATTCCCCAGAATTCAAAAATAACATGTGAAAATTTGGTGATTGCACACGAACGCACGCATTTTTTAAAAAAGTCGAGTTTTGTTTCGGGAAATATGCACAAATGAACACTTCTGAAAGAAATCAGCGGTTTTTCGCGCGCAAGGCAAGTTTCAAGATAAAAGCAATCTTTTTCGGGCAGATATTGAATTTTTTCGAGAAACGTCATAAATCCGCGCATTGTTGCGCCATAATCTTTGCCGCCGATATACACACCGCTGTCAGTGATATTTATAACACATTCTCCATCACCGCATTCTGCTTTTGTATAATCGCCTATTGTTACACAATTACCGTCTGTGTATTTAATATTCCATTTTTTACCGTAAGTATAGTTTGACAAAAGTTCTGCCACAACAGGATTGTTGCTTTTATGCGGCATTGTTATTGTTGGATTTGTTTCTAAAATATAACTCATAATTTCAACTACCTTTTTGCATTTTTTCTTATTTTATCATACATATTTCGTAATATCAACCTCTTTTTTATAACAAAAAGTGGATTTTTTATAACTTGACTTTTAATAAAAACAATAGTATAATAAATATGGTGGTGATTTAATGTCTCTTTTAAACGAAAATATAAGTCTAAAAATTAAAGATGTTCAATATATGTCATGGAATGTTTCAACTGTAACCGTTGCACCACGCCCTCAACACGCACTGGTTTTTCGTTTGTGCGGCAGTGCACTGTTTTTACACGGCAATATACAGCAAAAAACAAATTCAGGCGATGTATTTTATATGCCTGCAAACTATTCATATAAAGCTGATTATACCGAAAAAAATGAAATAATTGTTATTCATTTTGATTCTGATTTAATTTCTCATATGGAAAATTTTTCTTTAACCAACTCTCATGTAGTTTCGGTGATGTTTCAAAAAATATATGATATATGGACAAAAAAAGAGGACGGTTATTATTATGCCGCTTTATCTCAGATGTGCAAAATTCTGCAAAACATATCCTCTCAGCAAACGCCGTCATTTGGCAGCGAGACATTAACTGCATTTGAAAATGCCGTTGAATATATGGAAAACAATTATACTTCAAGCGAATTTTCTGTTCAGCAGATGGTTGCCAAAGCATTTATCAGCAATACATATTTCCGCAAAATGTTTTGTGCAAGATTTGGCATGACACCTGTTAAATATTTAATGTCAAAACGACTGATATATGCTGAAAAACTGCTTTCAACCGGAAAATATTCTATCAAAGAAGCCGCCGAAAAATCCGGTTTTTGTGATGCAAAATATTTCAGCCGTGTTGTAAAAGAAGCATACGGGGTTTCACCATCCAAACTGTATAATCACATTAAAACAAATTAACATAAAAACACCGCACCGGGACCTATTTGTCTCAGTGCGGTGTTTATATTTATGTATTTTTTTGTTTTTTCTGTTGATATTTTAACCTGGTTGCCATTCCTCCGCGGATGTGACGTTCTTTCTTATTGTTGTTTAAAACATCCTTTGCCGCCATAAAAAGTTGTGGATTAAGTTTGGGCAAACGTTCTGTTATATCTTTATGTACGGTAGATTTTGATATGTTGTGTTTTTTTGCGGTCAAGCGCACTGTTGCACCGTTATCTACAATGTATCCGGCGAGTTTTAAAACCCGCTCTTCGATATATTCTTTCATTTTTCACTCCAAAAGCTTTTTGTATATATTTATGCAAACAACCTTTGGAATATGAAAATTTATTTCTAACAAATACCTGTTTTATATTTCTATAGAATATTTTGCCAAATCAATTCTGCCGTTTGATTCAAAAACAACACCCTCTGCTTCAAGCAACTGTCTTTGAATTTTGCCGCCACCAAATGCAAAAATTTCGGCAACCTTGCCCTCTCGGTTCACTACTCTGTGACACGGAATATTTGACTGATCCGGATTATTATGCAGAGCATAACCTACAACTCTTGCCCAACGCGGATTTCCCGCAAGCAGTGCCACCTGACCGTATGTTGCAACCTTGCCTTTGGGTATTTTTTTGACAACTTCATAGATCTTTTCAAATGTGTTCATAAAATTCACCACTGTGTTTCTGTTCTGCTGCTTTTTAGCTTTCGTAGTTACTTTTTACTTCTTGCACAAGGGTACACATTTCTTCAATTACGCTGTCAGGTGATATAATTTTCGCCTTATCCCCAAAACTGAACACCCATGACAAAAACTGCGGGCTGACTGCCACTTTAACATGGCATACAAAATGTGTATCATCCTCTTTTGTTATCGGCACTTCAATTCCGAAACGGTCATAAACCACACCTATAAGCGAGTTATCAAACAGAATTGAAACCGCGGTCTCTTCCCCACCAAACATCTGGAACATTTTTTTGGAATATTCGGACAAATCAAACGGTTTATCCGAAAGTCTGCGGTTTTCCTCCGTAATATTAATCGTCTCCATCTTATCAACACGGTAATGGGTATAGTTATCGTATTTTTCTTTATATGCAATAAGATAGTAGTTTTCATCGTCCCACGTGAGAGCAACCGGAGATTCTGTATAAGCATCACCGTTTTTGCGATAAACTTTTTGTTTATCTACATCAATATCAAAATATTTAAAAGTAATCTGTTTGTTTGCAGCAATGGCATCGTGAATTTTATCCACGTTGTAATAAATCTGCTCATTAAGGGTTTTTACACGATTTGTTATAAACACCTGTCGTTGTAGTGTTTTTGCATTTTCACGGCTTGACAGCTTTTCAATTTTTGAAATAAGCTCCATGCTTTTTTTGTGCGTGATAAATTTTGACGACTGCACACTATCTACAAGCAGTTTCAGCTCAGGAAGTTCAAAATCACGGCTTGCCACATAATAATTTGTTGTGCGCGTTTTATTTGAGCATATATCAAGCCCGAACAGTTGCAGGTATTCTAAGTCATCATAAATGCTTTTGCGTTCCGCCGAGATACCAAGCTTTGCAAGTTCGGAAATCATCTGCGGAACAGTTATTGTATGTTCTTCATCGGTCTGCTCAAGCAAAATCTGCATGAGATAAAGCAATTTAAGTTTCTGGTGTGAATGTTTCATTTTTATACTCTCATTTACATTTATTTTATCCGGTATAATCTGTGTTCCATATTATATCAATTCAGACGGATATTAAAACCAACACGAACATTATAAGTATAACATATTTCCAAAAAAAATGCAAGCACATTTTTGCAATCACTATCCTGTTTATAGTACAGTAAATGCAGTATAATAAAATTAAAGAAAGCAAACAAAAAAAATCAAGGAGGAATTTTATTATGGGAGTTTTTGCACTATTAGGATTTGGATTAATTGTTTACCAGGTTATAAAATCGTTTTTTGGCGAAGAAATTGTTTCCTAATAAAGCTCTATGATTAAAAAATTGCGACAATCTAAAAACAGATTGTCGCAATTTTTTATTTTAATTTTATCAATCCGATGAAATATTTCTACCAGAAATTTTTTTATATCGATTAATCAGATAATATACAAGGAAAAATGGTGGTATTGCTTGCAATAAAGTTATTGAAACCGGAAATAACCCCGGATTTGCATTATACAATATTTCTATTGCTGTACCCGGAAAGTTTTGTGATACAAACATTAGATTTGAATTTAGAAATATATTTACTACATATGCAACTACACTCATTGCCACAACCGGCAACGCATAGTAATGTATATCTTTAAGTTTAATATCAACATAATTTTTAATAACCATAATCATGCCCAAATATACCATGATTGCATGATGAAAGAAGCTCTGAACCGTTATATAATGAAATGCCGGATACTCACTTGCCGTACTGCTTGGCGAAATAATATAAACAATGCCGCCTATAATTCCTCCAACTACCAGGAACACGTCTCCGAATTTTTTAAGCGTCCCTTTTCCGTAACCTGCGAATATACCTCCATACAAAGGAATAGAACAAAAATACAACGGGACATATGTGTTTGGACGGTTTGCGTTGCCGATAACAAAGTTGAAAATTATTTTTATAATTTCAAACGTCCACATTATACCGGTGCACCAACGTATATTCTTTTTCACATTTAAATCATCTTTTTTTACTGCATATATAAGTGACAGAATAATACATACGACCGACAGAACAGCCAAAACCAAATGTGCGGTTGTGAACATTCCGTAGGACTGATACTCTCCACTTTTAGCAAAAAATCTTTGCATTTAAAATCCAACCATTCTATATACTCTTAACTAAATTCGCCTATATATTATATCATTTCATTAGTATATTGTCAAGTTTCAAACCACAAACGAAGGACTGCGCCAATTTTGCGCAGTCCTTCGTTTGTTTTTATTATGTGTTTATTCCCAAACGAGATTATAAACCATCTGTGCCGCCTGTGCACGGGTGAGATTTGCTCCCGGGTCTATTTTTCCGTTTACCGGTTCAAGATAGCCAAGGCCCATAATCTTTTTCCAGTAATCAAGGTTTGAAGAATAGGAGTTTTTCACCGATGAATAGTCGCTGTACTGTTCAAGACCAAAGGATGCATCAGGGCTTATATCACGGTGAGTTATTCCCATAAACTGTGCCATATAGATCATAGCCTGGTCACGGGTTACAGTTTTATCAGGATAAATTTTATAAACATTTTTAAACTTCGACCAATCCCATACTTTTTCACGTGCTATGATGCCGAGATTATATGCACTTGCAACTTCGCTGTAACCGTCATCTGTCAAAGCCATATCATCAAAATATGAGCTGCTTGTGCTGTGCCATACTTTCTTTTCAAGACGCATTGCTCTAAACATCATTTTGAAGAAGTCTTTGCGGGTGATTGCCGCATCAGGATTGAATTTGCCGTTACTTTCACCGGTTATGTATTCATAAACCGCCATACGCTCGATTGCCTTTTTGTTTGCGTGAGTATCACCTACATCGGAGAACAGGTTTGATGTTGCTGTGCTTCCGAAAGAAATGTGTGCATTTTTGCCGGAATTTGCCGAAGTACGCACAATTTCAAAGTTAAGGGATTTATCATCTGCTGTTACGTCAAAGGCTTTATATCCTGATGCTGTTGTATAAACAGTTTTTGCATGACTGCGCTGACCTGATGATTTAAGTGCATAAACCTCTATACTGTCGCTTGTTTTAACAGTAAATGTACCTGTTATGGGTTCGCACAGAATCGGTGCTGTACCGCCGTTTTCGACAGTCATTTCATCATCGCTCAGAACCATACCGGTGTTACGGGTGTCGCCAGCAAGTGTAAGCAGCATACTGTCGCAGTTATAAAGCGGAGCATCCGAAAGAGATGTCATATAAACTGTTGCGAAATTGTTGTCAACATCAAAAATAACATCATCAAGCTCGATTGCCGCTGTGTTTATAAATCCGGCTGCCGCTTGTGTGCGTTCTGTGTTCATTTTGAACACTTTGCTGTTTATGTCACTTGACAGTTCACCTGTCATTGAAACAAACGGTTTATTGTTATCAAGTGCATCATTTGCAAGTTTTATAACATCATTGTTGTTATAATCCGGGTCGTATGCTTTATCATCAAAGCTCATACCCGATTTACCGATAAGGCTTATATAAGGCTCAAAATCTCTTATATAATAATCAATCCATTGTTTATCGGAGGAGAAATACTCCTCATCTTTAAGACGTTCGGTATAAAATCCTGTCTGTGCCTCGGCAATATCGCCTCTTATAAACATTCTTGATGCCGCAGGCAATGCAAGCATATATTCAGGGGCATCTGCAAAGCCGAAAGGCGTTTTAACCAAAGTCTCCTGTGTTGCTGTGCTGATATTCTGGAAACCGTCAGCTTCAACAACGTTTGACCAGTGAAACGCCAACGGGTGCATGCCGTTGAGTGATGCATAAGCACTCGAAATAAGAAGCGAATCTGCACGGTATTTGTTAGGTGCAACGTCATTCCACTCAGAAAGCACCGATGGCATACCGTATACGTTACGCAAACCGGAATGACCTATAATACTTGTTTTATAGTTCGACAAGCTGGGTTCGGGCGCATGGTATCGTATTGTACCTGCTGCAAGATCTGTTGTGTTTGTGTGCGAGCGGTAAGGATGCAGGCTGATTAAATCCATATCCTTATTGCTGTAAAACACAGGTCTTTCAATACCGCCGGAATTCCACGAGGTACAACCGCTGAGACGGCATTTCACACCAAGATTTCTTAAATGCTCACTCATCAGGGTAAAATAAGATATCTGTATTTCAGTCACGAACTTTTTTGTATCTTTTTGTCTGCGTGACGAATATGTTTCTATTTTATATTCATCAGGAATAAATTTTACCGTTCCGAGAGTGGGGTCTTCACCGTCCTCAAGTATTATATGATTCTGGCTTTCTGCGGCAGGATAAATACGCCATCCGTTAATCAAGCCTTCACGTGTTCCGTATTTTTCGACAAGCCATTTATTGAACATCTGTTCAATTTCGTTGTGATAATATACTGAATTATCGGTATCAAAAGACGTGAGTGCATCCTCGTTTTTAAACTCAACAATTGCTATTGCCGGGTCGTCCTTGAGTTTCATGCCGCTGTAAGGATTATACCAGTTAAACATCATATCAGCATATTCTTTCTGAAACTCTATGAGCTGCTCGTTATAATAGCTGTAGCCTTTAAGACCGTCCGACAAAGCTTCCATATCAGCAAACTCGTCATCAATTGTTGCCGGTCTTGACAGCACCTGGTCAATCCAGATGTAAACACCGCGTTTTTTAAGCTCGTTCATGAGGAAACACATTCTGTCCATTGCTCCGGGGTTTATTACTCTGCCGCCGTCGGCTTTTCTTCCCCATATACCGTCACGTCCGCCGGACTCTGCAAGGTGAAAACGCACCATATTAAATCCGCTTTGTGCAATTCTTTTTGCAAGACGTATTGAATTTTCATAAGACGGATAGCAGTTTTCTGATGTGATATTCACTCCGAAAAATTCAATTTTTGTGCCGTCCTCAAAAACAAAATCAGTCTCATCGGTATCGGTTAAAAAGCCGTGTTTACCTGCCGGTGCATCGAGTATGCCCGATGCATCAAGTGGTGTGCCCTCAACTTCATCCGGTGATGGCAGTATATACGGGAACCATGTTGATGTGTCGGGGTCATTTATTCCGGCAGAAACAGGCATTGCAGATATAATCATGCATACTGCGGCAAAAAATGCCACAACTTTAAAAATTGATTTTATTTTTTTCATGATTCTTCCTCCTTACCCTTAATTCTGTATATAAACCTCTGCACAGGGGCTGAGTTTGCCGTCCCATACAAAAATTTTGATACAGTCTGCCGTATTTTTCTTATCGTCAATATTAACAGTAATTTTGTTATCTCCTGCTTTGATGCTTTCAGGCTGAGTATAAGCATAAATAAGTGTTTCGCCTTTATAGAAAGCAACAAATACGTTTGATTCAATATCCGATTTCGCATTGAGATTGATTTCAACCGATGAAGAGTCGGTCAGATTATCTTTTGTCAGCACGTTGCCGTCCTGGTTCTGCGGATAATCGGTCAGATAAACAAGTTGTGTACTGTCAATATAGTATATGTGTGTAATTTCTTCGCTCTGTGCTCCGCCCGCTTCGGCAAAATATGTTATTTTGTCGCCATGGTTTGCCACAAAAGGACTACCGTAAAGGACAAAAGCACCGTCGTTTATTTTATAATACACATTTGCTGTTTCGTCGCACACAAGTCCGCATTTATAAAGCGAGTTTTCAAAAATATGCTGAACCTTTATATATGCCGGTTTTGGCAGATTATCTGCCGAAGCTGCCCATACGGCAGCACCGCCGATGGAATTTATTGTAAGGTTATCAATAAACTCTGCCGATGCAATCTCATCAGCTGTTACGCCTGTTCCGTTTAAAATTTCACAGGCAACTGCGTTATTGTAGTAGCTTGTTTCTGCCGAGCCGTTATAAAGCTGTTTTGCAATGCTTCCACCGTTTACAAGGCTTGCTGAAGTGTAGCTGTTTACAACATTACCCGACATATTGCCCGAAATTCCGCCTGCAATAACGTTTTTCATATCTTTTGCAGTTACGGAGATTTCACCTGTTGACATACTGTCGGATATGCTTCCTGTTGTGTTACCCGAAATTCCACCGAGCATTGCCGCCGGTACCGATGATTTAAGCTCAACATTGCCAAGTGATGCACTTCCGATTATTTCACCGTTTGCAACACCTGCAATACCACCGCAGAATATATTTGTAACTTTTCCGGTTGAAATTACTGAAACTGATGCATTATTACGGCATCCTGAAACATTGCCGCTTATATATCCGGCAATTCCGCCTACATTTGCATTAAATGCTCTTACTTTTATACTGCCTGAAACCATGCAATTTTCAACGGTGGCATTTTCGCCAAAGCCTATTACGCCGCCACTGTAAACATGTGATGAAACACTGTCATTTTTTGCTGAAATATCTATTGATGCTTCAATCACAAGATTTTTCACAGTGCAACCGTTTCCGTAACCAATAAGTCCGTTATACTGTGCAGCTGCATTATCAGGGAAAGTAAGATTTGATATTTTGTGTCCGTTACCGTCAAATACGCCTGCAAACGCATTTTCCGCCCCGTTCCCTATTGGTTGCCATGCTTCTGTGAGGACAATATCATTTTTAAGAATATAATGACTGCCCAGTGCATAGCGTATATTTTTCAGGTCGCTTTCTGTTGCAATCACATACGGAGCCGTTTCTGTACCGGCACCACCTGAAAATGTAATTGAAGCAACAGTCTCGCTGATGCACGGGAATCCGTTATCAGAACTGTTTAAATACCATATATCTTCAAATCTCCAGTTTTTATATGTTTCGGCAAGTTTTAATTCTGCTGTTGTTTTTTCTGTGCCGTTTACAATTGTCGGTTTGCTTTTTGCATCATAGTAGCAGTCTGTTATAAATCCGTAGTTTTCGGAGGCAATGCCACCTTTAATCGTGCCGCCACTCATAAGAGTGCTTACATAACTGCTTTGAACACTGCCGCTGTTTACTGCCGCAATACCACCCATACTGTTTGCGCGGAGTGCAGAACCTCTGTAATAACAGCTTTCTATGTTACCGTTTTTGTTATTGCCCGCAATACCGCCGGCATAAACATTTGTTAATGGATTTGCTGTAATCATCATCATAGCATAGCTGTATGCAACAGTTCCGTTTTCGTTCACGCCGACAACGCCGCCGGCATATTTTGTTCTGCCATCTTCGCCGGCAATTGCAATTTTGCCGATTGTGGCATAGCATTTTTCAATTGTGCCGCCGAAGTTATATCCGCAGACACCGCCTGCATAGCTTGAAGTTTCGCTTACGCCGCCTTCTGCAAAGCTGTTGCGGACAGTGCCGCTGTTATATCCTACAAGACCGCCCACATGGCTGTCGCTTATAGGAATATGTATCAGTCTGCCCCTGACGCTTCCGCTTGCAGAGCATCCATCGATTTCGCCACCGTTGTATCCGACAAGACCGCCGACATCAACATTGATTTCTCTGCAAAGATCAGCATCTGCCTCTGTACTACCCTCTGTTGTTGCGGAGGATGAGGAATTTTTAATACTTCCTGTATTTGCACCAACAAGACCGCCTGCATATGCATACGACATTTTTACTGCAAAACGGCAAAGGGAATCGACATTTCCCGATGATGTACAGCCGGTAATAATACCGCCTCTGTTATCACCGACAAGACCGCCTGCACAGCTTGTTGCAAACCGGCTTTCGCAGGTCATGTTTGCTGTTGCAGTACAATTTGTTATAATACCGGTGCTTGCTCCGGCAATACCGCCTGCATAAGCATCCCAGTATATATATTCCCACGATGTGTTGGCAAGCACAAGCAAATCTACGCTTGCCGTTGTGTTGCTGATTGTTCCTCCGTTGTATCCGCACACACCGCCGCCATAGGCATAAGATATATCCGAATGTGCTTTTGTCGAGCCGGCAATGTTACAGTTTGTTATATTGCCATCGTTGTATGCCGCAAGAATACCCGAATAAACACGACCTGTTGTTGAGTATCCGTAAAGACCGTCTGATACGGTGGAAAGGTTAAGATTTTTAATGTTTCCTTTTGTATATCCGAAAAGTCCGGTATATTCTCTTTGGGCAGATTCTCCCGTCTGGGTTTCATACCACATTTTCAAGTTTGAAATTGTTTTTTCGTTTCCGTCAAAAGTTCCAAAAAACGGAAAATCCCGGGAGCCAATAGGCTCCCAGTCAATTCCGCTTAAATCAATATCATTTGCCAGTTTAACATTTACTTCTGTTACAGCTCCGCTGTTTACATTGTTGCGCAAAGTGATTAAGTCATCAGCTGTGGAAATTGTATATTCCGTTGCCGCTGCCATACAGGGAATGCACATAATCACCAGCGCAAAAATGATTAAAATCCCAAATTTTCTTTTCATTAGAACGCCCCCTGTTTTAAGTTTTTAATTATTTCCAAAGAATATTATACAGAAGCTCTGCAACCTCCTGACGGGTTGCATTTTCGTGATAATTTTTGCAAGGCTCGGTATATCCGTATTTGAGCATATAGTTTACATCGCCTACGGCATAGGGTGCCACAAAAGAAGTATCTGTGTTGTTATCACTTCTTATTTCGTTTCTGTATTTCATGCTGTTTTCAATTGTCTTTTTAGCTATAACAAGCATATCCTGTTTTGTAATCGGTGCATCAGGATTGAAGTTTCCGTTTTCATCGCCACCAATAATGAAATATGCTTTTGCCGTTGCAATTGCTTTGTAGTTTTCATGAGTTTCGGGAACATCCGCAAACATATCTTTACAATCTGCCGACATTTTGAATGCATTCATCAATGCTTCAACAAAGTTGCCTCTTGTAATACCCATATCCGGTGAAAATCTTCTGTCGCCTGTGGGTTTCATCAGACCTTCAAGATAAATTCTTTCAACTTCATCTTTGTTTACGGTTACATCGTCAAAGCAATCTGCAAACATTTCATCTTTGAGGAATGTGATTTTTTTGTCAACAAGACCTTTTGAAGATTTTGCTGTGCGCACGATTTCATAGTTGAAGGTCTGATGTGTATAAACCATTTCAAACTGTGCGTAGCCTTCCTCTGTTCTTGTAACAGGAACTTTCACTTTACGATGACCGCTTGTAGTGAGAGCATATACCTCAAAGTCATCATAGCTTTTGAGGATTACTCTGCCCTCAATAGGTTCGCACTGAATAGGACCTGTACCCTCATCAACAACTGTTGTACCGTCTTCTGTCATTACCTGACCTTTGTTACGGCAATCGCCTACAACAGAAATAAGGATTTTATCAGTTGTGTTGATAGGGTCATATGAAAGTGACGATGCATAAACCGAAGCATAATTGTTGTCAATATCGAAAATAACGTCGCTAAGTTCAACATCTTCAACATTAAGTGCACCGGAAGCCGCCTGAGTTCTGTCAGAATTAATTTTGAAAATACCTGTGTTGGTATCGTTCATAAGCTCACCTGTGATTGAAGCATAAATACCTGTTCTGTTACCGTATTTTGCAAGTTTTAAAACACGGTTGTCGTTATATTCCGGGTCATACGCAACTTTATCAAAGGCTTTGCCTGTTTTGCCTACAAGAACAAGACTTGCATCCTGGTTTGCCGACTGATTTTCACGTTTGTACATTTCATCGTTCTGGTATCTTGCCCAGATGTATCCTGCGTCAGCTTCTTTAAGATCGCCTCTAAGAACCATAAGTCCTGCCGCAGGCACAAAGCTCTGAATTGATCGTTCAATCAGCGGATGTGTACTGTTTAAGTATCTGTCCTTTTCTGTAAGACCGTGTTTTTTTGTATAGTACGGGTCACCGTAATAGAACTGGAAGCAATGCCAGTCATGCATTGCCGCAATAGCAGGCATTGTCACATAAAGCTCGGAATAATAGGGGTTAAGCACACCTGCATCCCACTCTGTAACAAAAAACGGTTTGCCGTACACCTGTGCTGTGCCCAGGTAGTTAATCGGCTGCATTATATTTGTTGTAAGCATAGAGTAGGGCGTACCGATTTTTGTGCCCGGCAGAACGTGTTCACCGTTACCCTGTGCAAGGAACAGATACGACTGATGAGTATAAAGGTCATTTGCATTAACCTGGGTAAAGATATTTGCCCCATCAGATGTACCCGATGTAAATGCCGTTGAACCAACCATCAACATATCCATATCGCCCATTGCACGGATTTCTGCTGTTCTTGAACGCATATACTCTTCGGTAACATGGTTTACAAATCTCATGTTATCCTCATAACGTCTGTCGTTCATTCGTTTCATGCCTGCGTCCGCAAACACTTCAACAGTACCTTCAAACTGGTCTTCACCCTCACGAAGTCCCGGATTGGAGCTCTGCGGCTGTGACCAAGCCTTCTCAAGAGCTTCACGGGTGGGATACTTTTCACGGAGCCATTCGTTATAAAGCTCCTGATAATAGGGTTCATACGCTTCCCAGTTTGTTTCCTGTGCCATAAACAGCGAGGTTTCGTTTGTCTGTGCCGCCATTACAAGCGCCGGGTCTTCGCCGATTTTATAGCCACTGTATTTGTTATAGTAATTTAACACCTGATCGGTGTAGCGAGCCTGAATCTCGTACATTTCGGGGTCGAAATATCCAGGACCTCTTGTCATATGCTCAAAGCTGACAGCACCAATATCCTTGATGTTTTCGTCTTTAAGCAGAATACCACCGGTTTCAATATCAAAAACGTGATATATTCCCTGTTTTTTAAGCTCATTTATAAAATAACACCATTTATCCATATGAGTTTCAGACAGCATATTACGTCTTCTTGCGGTACTTGAAACAAGTGTTGAACCTGCAACAGTTGCAACGTCACCGTTTTTCATAATATGAAAACGTACAATGTTAAAGCCGCACTGTGCAATACGTTCTGCTGCCATTTCAGCGTCTTTATGAGACGGGAATATACCGGCACCGGTAATGTTTGTACCCCAGAACTTTGCACGTGTGCCGTCTTCAAAATAAAGTTCCTCGCCTTTTGCCTCGACCTTGCCGTGTTTGCCGGCAGGTGCATCCATCAGCCATGACATATCAATGGGCGTGCCTTTGATTTCGTCCGGATAATCCGGGAACTGATATGAAAACCACTTGCTTGTATCGGGGTTGCCGATATTTTTAACCTTCTCGTAGGGGCGGTAAGGACCCGCATCTGTAAGTGTGATACCAACAAGACAAAGATACGGACCTGTACCGATTGATTTTACTATTATACTTTTAACCGTTTTGGTGGGATACGGGTTGTCAACCGGGAAAATGCCGAGAGAAACCAGTGATGATTTGTTGTTTTCTGCCCATGCGATTGTTGCATAATCAGAACGGTATGTATTCCACCAGTTGAAAATTTCTTCTGCACCGCTTACGTTGGTTGAAACACTTGTTCCGTCATCGTAAACGAAAATGTATTCGCCGACATCTTCTTTTGCGTTCAGCCAGGGAGCTGCATGCAGAAAATATGCGCCTTTAAAAGTACTGTTTATTTCAATTTCTACTTCGGTGGGCAATGCCTCTTCGTTCTGACCGCGCATGATAAGAGCAGATTTTCCGCCGTTATCATTAGGCTCAATAATATCAAAGGGTATACCCAGATAATTTACTCTGCCTCGGTCTGTGTAGCAGCTCATGTCGTTGATTGCACCCTGGTCAGTCCAGCCACCGAGACCGTCACCTGCCGCATCATCATCAAAACCTCTGTTTACATAGGGCTTTAAATCAACCATTGTAAAATTCTGCGGATAAAGGTCATAGTCGTCAACCAGAATTGCCGGCACCGTAGTGATATCATCACGTTTTTCGGTGGCAACTGTTTCTGCACATACATTTACGGTAGCAAGGGCAAGAGCAGCAGTAAGAATAAAGGCCGTAAATTTAAAGATTTTTCTGTTTTTCATCCGTTATTCTCCTTTTTTGAAAAATGCCCCTGTATTTTCATAAACCATATAATCAATTGTTCTTCTGCCTTCAACTATTGCAACATGGAACCATACGTTATCCCCCTGCTGAATGTTCATAACAGGATATTTCTGTGTGCTTCTTACATATTCCGCATACTGACCAACCTCTGAAACAGTAGGTGCTACCTTGAGTTTTCTTCCGGCAAGTTCATAAACTTTAAGGCTTGTACCACTGAAGGTGTTGTCGTGGAATTTATAAACATCGGTAGGTTCGCCGTCAATTTCAAACTGGATAACATAGTCATTTCTGTAAAGCACTTTGTCTGCTTTAAAGAAACCGTTTGTTGATTCGGAAGTGAATTCATCTACATCCCATGTTGAGGAATCACCTGAGAAATCACGCACAGCATCGGGAGTTTCTTCAATGTAAAGCGGATATTTGCCGATACATCTGCCGTAATACAGAATAATCATATTTTCTTTAAGGCCGTGTTTGTTAACAAACTCTGTATCAACCTCAAACTGTTTGCCGTTATCCATAACAAGTGTTACTTTATCATCTGCTTTGCGTTTTAATTCTGTGATAAGTCCGGTTGAACGAGAACCGTCTCTTATGCCTTCTATGCCTTTTGTAAGAACAACATAGTCAGGAGCAGGATTATATCTTACGCTGTAATCGCTTGTTACTGTAAGTCTTGATCTGGGATATGCCCACATAAGCTCATTATCATATGACGGAACTTTAACTGTAAATTCGCCGTCCTGTTCATAAATAGCTATAAATGTAGCTTCGCCCACATACATATCGCCGACTAATCTGTTTTCGGCAAAATATTCCCATTCTGATCTTTCAATAGGCGGAGTATCGCCGTAATAGGGAACTTTTTCAATTTTTACAACTTCCTGGTCATCATTTACCGTAAATTTGAGGAAACCAAGACCGTCAAGGTTTTTCTGTATTGTTTTAAGATAGTCAAGGCTATAGCTGCCTGCCAGCAGTTTGTCTTTCACTTTCAGCACAGCACGTTCAACGCCACCCTGGATTACTTTAAATACTGAAATTTCAGCATTTCCGCCGATAGGTGCTTCTGCAACTGCATCAAGAACACCGCAGAACACGTTTTTGCTGCTTTTTGAAGTGTCGACTCTGATATAACGAACATATTTGCTGTCATCAATAAACATTTCAACAGGCTGGTTCATTATATATGTGTAATCTCCGCCTTTGCGGTATGAATTATCCTGAACATGGAAGTTATAGAAGCCGGGATCCTTGCTTAATGCAAATTCTTCACCTGAAATAGTGATATGTGTATCTGTATAACCTTCTACTGTGCCGATAACACGTCTTGAAGACGCAACGATTATACATTTTTCCATACCGTTTGTCCAGTAGTCAAATACCATGTCAATTTTAAGATCACGGATATCGTCTACAAGCTCACCGTCGATATAAACCTGCAAATCTTCTACTTCTTCAAAGCCTTTTACTTTATTTTCGTAAACTTCGCCCTGAGTAAATCTGATTTCGTCTTTATCTGCACGGTAAAGTAGACCACCCTCATTGAGTTTGTAAATATCCATACGGATAATAGTATCCTCAGAAATTACTGCTTTTACAAAACAGCCTACATAGTCATTTGCTGCAATGTCAACTTTTTTGTCATTGTAGTAAATATCAAGATTTTCGCTTGTTTTGTACACTTTATCAGCATTTGTAAGGTAAACGTATTTAATATCTTTTACTCTAAGAGGCTTTCTGACTGATGATTTATTGATTTCAAAAATGAAGTCATACATAACATCTGTTGCCGCTGTTGTTTCAGCATAAACAACTCTTGTATCGTCCATGTTGTCGATATAAAGTGTTATTCTGCCGCCAAGTTTTGATGCAAGTGTTTTATCATTGAGAACATACTCAGCCATGCCGCCGTTGTTAAATACAACAGTAACTTTGCCTGTTGCTATGTCTACATTTTTAACATCTGCACGTCTTTCGGTAACTCCGAAAATTCTTTCAAGGTTTGTTTTTCCGCCTTCATCTGTGAAAGAACCGATTTCACCGTTTGCATACTGTGCAGTAAGAACATCGGCATCAAGAAGATTGTCAATAAGCTTGAGAGCATCGTTTTTAGTAATTTCGTTGCTCATTGTTATGTTTTTAAGAATACCATAATCTGCGGCAACTGTTATATATCCGTTTGGATATCCACCTTTGAGTTCTGCCATGTTTGCATATCCGCTTATTGCGCGAAATGCCATTGTAATTGCCTGCACTGTTGTGATTGTGCTGTCAGGATTGAATCTGCCTGTTTCGTCACCTTTTGCAATACCTGCACCTTTTGCTGCAAGAATTGCATGATAGTAATCATGTGTTTCGGGAACATCTGCAAAACCTGACTCCGCAGTAACTGCCCAGGGTTTGCCAAAGCCTGCACTGCGAAGTGCAAGCTCAGCAAACTCAGCTTTTGTTATTGCTTCATTACCGTTTATTTCCACATTGTCAATTACATCAAACGCCACAAGACGGTCTGTCATTTTTTTGTCGGGGACAAGGTATTCTGTGTCTGCCGCAAATATTCCCGACTGGCAGATAAACACAAATGCCAACAAAAGCAATAAGCTTTTAAATACTTTTTTCATCGTTTATACCCTCCCTCTTAGTCCATAAGCATAGCAACAGCATAAAGAACTTTTGCCGCCATAGCTCTGTTTACATCGGTTTTCGGTGAAAATTCTGTTTCACTTACGCCGTTAATTATTCCGCATTTATAAAGATTTGTAACCGGAGCTTTAGCATATTCGCTTATTTCTGCTCTGTCTTCAAACAGAGGTGCATCGTAAACTTCTTCTGTAACAATGTACATTTTTGCAATGATTCTGTCAATGATTGTACACATATCTTCACGCGAAATTGTTTCATTTACGCCGAAATGTGTTTCCGAAATACCGTTAACCAGACCTGCATTTTTAGCAGCTGCGATATATTTTGCGTACCATGCATCTTCAGCAACGTCAACAAATCCGCTGTCTGTGCTGTCTGCCTGAATAGCAAATACAGTTACGCACATTTTTACAAATTCGGCACGTGTAACTGCCTGTGCAGGTTTGAATGTTCCGTCACCGTAACCGGAGATGTAACCTTTGCCTGCAAGATATTTAATGCTCGGCTGTGCCCACGGAACATCGTTAATGTCTGTAAATTCAACAACAGAACCTTCAATAGCAGCAGGAGTTCTGTCGGGACCCATTACAGGTGCACTGCCTCTGCCTGCGGCACCGCCTGTTACAACGCCGCCACCCGATGACGAACCGCCGCCACCGCCACCGCCTGAAATTGTAACATCTACCGTTTTGCTTCCTGTTACTTTAACTGCGGTTTCTTTGTCTGCTTCTTCATTGTAATAGTAAACTGTACCGTCTACTTCAATATCTGCATTACCTGATGACTGTTTTACAAACTCAACAAACGCAACATCGCCATTGAGAATTACCTTGCTGTTCATGTTGCCTGAAATTTTAATGTCTTCGTCTGTGCATACAACATCTGCATTTTTAAATGCACCTTTGAGTTCGACAGCATCTTCATCATTGAGAGCAAGTCTGTCTCCGTCATATTTAATTGTGATATCATATTTTTTGGCTGTGTAATCAATATCACCGTCAAGTGCAACAGTAACTTCTATGACAGAACCGTTTGAATATGTTGTTATATCAGCTTTTGCCGCAGGAATTGCTGTGCCGATTTCCCCTGCCGGTGTGCTGTCTGTTACAAAGTTAACTGTTGTACCGTTTACATCAACAGTATATCTTGTATCGGGAGCAAGCGATTCAAGCAGAGTGATTGTATAAACGCCGTTTTCATATTTTCCGTAGCTGTTTAATACATTACCCGATGCATCAGTTACTGAAACTGACAGTTCTTTTGCTTCTTCCTCATCAATCGCTTTGTTAAATGTAATGTCAAAAGAAGTTGCCGTTGTTGGGATTTTTGAAGTTGTTACTGTACCGTCGTCAGATTTAACTTCAGAAATAGACCAGTCCTTTTCTTTTGTTATTACCATTTCATCAATAAGGAAAGATGCAAGTGTATCAACAGCACTGTTTCTTGTCATAAAGACAATCTTTTTAATATCATTAAATTTCTGGTCAATCTGAATTTCATAAGCACCGGCATTTGCCACACCTCTATCTGCAAATGCTTTAAGCGGAATACTTACGTATTTCCATTCGCCGTAGCCTGTTACATAGTCGGCAAGATTGACTTTTGAATATACATCTACTGTGCTGCCGTTGTATGTATTGTTGCTTCCAAGTGCTAAATCAATATCAGCAAAATCAAATTCATAATCTGCATAAATCCAGAACGCAATATTGTTGTTTGCCTCTCTATATGCTGAAAGATTAAATTTGCCGTGTTTAAATCCTGCTGTGTGCGCACTGTAATTACGTGTTGTAAAATCAATAAACAGCGAGCTTGTACCTGATACACTCATTTCATTTTCAATAACTGCTTTTGCACTTATTGATGAATCAAGAGAAAATCCGTTTTCGGGTTTGTCTGTGAAAATTTTGATAGCCTCAAGAACTTCAGGGTTACTAATAATGATTTTATCTGTTTTTGTTTCATTTGAAACTGCACCGCTTACATTCTGAGATACCACGCTCACAATGTACTGTTTGTTGAATTCCAGATTTGCAATTGTATATTCTGTATTGCCGGTTTCGGCACATTTTTCGCCGTTGAGATAAATGATGTATTTATCAGCAAAGTCAGCCGCATCCCATGTAAGTGACAGGCTGTTTGTGTCAACAACCGAATATTTGAGATTTGCAGGTGCACCTACAGAAACTGCCATTACCGAAACGTGCTGTGTTTCAATAGATTTAGCACTGCCATCTGCGTTTGTTGCTACCATGTAATATTCGTATGTTGTATTTGCTACAACATCTGTATCAACAAATTCATTAACTGTTGTGTCAAATGTCTGATACTCTCTTCCGTCTTTATAAAGAACATATCTTTGTGCATCGCCGTACTGTGCAGGTGCCCATGAAACAGCCACTTCAACTGCATCTGTTGCTGAATATACAGCATTTGCACGGAAGTTTCTGGGCCGGTCAATTGCACTTACATATGCTGATACTTCAGCACCGGGTGATGCAACACCGTATTTGTCAATTGCTTCTATTTTATATTCATATGTTGTATCTGACACGAAAGGTTCTTCGCCGTTTGTGTCAACAAACATATCTGTTGTTGATTCGCCGATTAAAGCATATTCACCTGTTTCAAGGTCTTTGCGGTAAATATTATATTTTTCAACAGCACTTTTTGAGTGTTTCCATGAAAGGATAACTTTACCCTCTTTAATATCGTAGGTTTTAAGTTCTGTTACGGGTTCAACATCCGAAATAACCATTTCTGAACAGTAAATCATACCTGTAGATTCACCGGGGTTTGAGTCGTCACGCATGAAACCAATAGCCCAGAAGTGTGTCCAGTCAATTTCTGCAACACCTGAGGGCTGTGCTGATGCCGCCCATGTTGCCGCTTCCTGTTCCTGCTTCATACCGGGATAATCAAGTGTGAATTTTGAAAGCGGAATAACAACTTCGATTACTTTGCCTTTGTCTTCTTCGCTTACAAAATCAGTCACCGGCAAACCGATATGGTTGGACCAATAGTCGTTGCCGCCTGCCCACTGGTTGGCAATTGTAAAATAAAGATTGTTTAAATCTACACCTTCATCAATATAAATCTGATAATAAACACTTGCAGTATCTGCATGTGCTGCGATATTCTGGCTCTGACGGTCTGTGCCGCTTACGCCACCTTTTGTGCTTTCGCTATGTCCCCAACCGGCAAAATACCAGTTATCCGGGAACCACATCTGAGATTTGTTTGTATCTTCGCTTGCGCGCTGACCGTAGTTTATCTGATAGCCTGTTACATATCCAGCACCCATGCCAACGGTTGATGCCAGAATGTTATTGTCATAAGGGTTGTCCATAAGCTTTCTCTGTCCGTGCCATGTAATGCCCTCAGGTAAAGGCCATGTGTAGTTTCTGTTAGAGAAGAAAACAACCTCTGTATCGTTTGCGTTTGCAGGAATATCATTTCCGCTGTAATCTTCACTTACAAAAGCGTATGCTGTATTACTGAAAGCAGATTCGATACCGTATGTGCTTTCTGTTATTTTAATTTTATATGTATAACCGTTTTCAACTTCTACGCCTGCATCTGTCCAGCTGTAAACATCGCCGTCTGCTGTCCAGTCTGCAATAGCTGTAGTGATGTTTCTTTCGTTGTTGCTGTCGTCTTTAACGTTAATTATTACACTTTCAACAGAAAGACCTGCCGGCATTGTGAATGAAAGTGTGTTTTTGTTTTTAGCTGTTGTTGCCGCAAGGTCAGTGGGTGCATCAATACCCGCAACAGCCATCTGTGCAAATTTAACTTTACCGCTTGACTGTGCACCTGTCGCCTGTTTTCTGATGATACCCATACCTGCAAATTTTGAAAAATCTATTGCTGTTGCAGCAGCTGTTTTTCCACCGATAAACTCAAATTCCGAAAACGGAACTGCAACTACTGCCGCTCTGTTGCTGTCTGACAGATAGTCAGCAACCGGAACACCTGCGTATGCTGTTGTTCCGTTATTAAGTGTTGCAACTGCAAAATAAAGGTTGTTTATATCAACCGTTTCTTCAAGTTCAATATCAAAAATCGCACAGCCCGATTCTGCATAAGCAGAAAAATCTTTTGAAAGACCGGGGACTTTTGTTTCGTTTGTAAATTCCATGCAGAATGCTGTGAAATCGTCGCCTGTACCGATTGATGTATAATTTACATCAAACCAGTGCTTCCATACGCCGTCACGCACTCTGTTGTGATAGTTTAACGCATCTGATTCATTCCAGCTTACGTTATACGCAACCGGAGCGTTATCCATGCTTGATGACGGTGCATTTGATGCCATGTTAAATTCATAAGCAATCACACCGCTTGCCGCCATTGCTGTCATAGGCATAGCAAACACCGATACAAGCATTGCTGTTATAACCAAAAACGTAATAATAAACCTGTTTTTCTTCACAATTTCTCCTCCATATTAACCATTTTCCATAATTCCGGCATGAATTTGTTTTGTTTTTACATAGTCTTTCCGCCGCATAAAGCGGCGGAAAGACCGGTAATGTTAATTTTTAACCGAATTATTTTATAAGTGCACCAATCCATGCGTTTGCAGCTGCATTTTTACCTGTTTCATTAAGATGTGTATTGTCATCTGCAAAGATTGATGTAAGTTCATAAAGTGCTGATGCAACAGAGATTTTTGAAACGCCTGCTTTGCCTGTTGCAGAAGTACTTGCGTCTTCAATACAAATCATCATCATTTCAGCATCACCGAAGCAGTCTATACTGTCAACGAATCTTGTATCTGTGCAATCACTGTCACATGCCCATGATTCTGCAACCATAACCTCTACGCCGGGAACTGCTGTTTTAATTGCGTTAATAAGGCTTGCCGAATCATCTGCAAGGGTTGCGTTGTTTTCTGTAAGGAAGTTCCAGTAACCAAGCTGAATTACAATTGCATCCCAGTCACTTTCTGCAAGAACGTTGTTAAGTGAAACGTTTGCTGATGAAGCACCGCCTGCATATTTTGTATAAACAGCACTTGAAGCGTTGTAGTTTGCAATGTGGTCTGCAATGTTTGCACCATTTGCCGCAACTGTTGTCACTGCAACGTTTACATCTGCAAGAGCTTCAATGTTTGCTGTTGCGTCTGTAACATATTCGTCACCGATTGCAAGAACTGTAAAGGGTTTTTCTTTTGCTACAAGAGGTTTCTGAACAGGAGCA